>JBBQHV010000248.1:0-3361 GCA_038324295.1 Chthoniobacterales bacterium | reverse complement strand
AATCCAGGAGCGGGTCGCCGCCGCGGTCGGCTCGGCGCCATTCCTTCTCGCCCTGAACAAGGCCGATCTGACCGCGCAATGGGAGATCGACGAGACGCAGATGGCGGACCTCAAAGCGCGCGGGTGGACGGCGTTGCAGACAAGCGCGAAAGAAGGGGCCGGGGTGGAAGCGGCTTTCGCCGAACTCGGGCGCCGGATGATTCAACCGAAGTAGCGATGGCGCGAAAAGATTCCGCAGCCGGCGCGGTCCTCGAAGCTCTTGGGCTCGTCCTTTTCCGGCGCGACGCGAACGGCGCGCTCACTTTGGAAGGCAAGCCGCCGGAATGGCTGCGGGCGCTCTGGCCCGGCCTAACGAAACAAGGCGATCCGTTGCCGATCGACCAGGCTTCGCCTTTCCTCGAGAATTTTCTGATCGATGCGGCGACCTGCTGGGAAACCGGCGGCGAGGCCCGCGTCCAATCCGGCGCCTGGGTCGAGCCGGCCGGGACGGGCGCGGAGATTTCGCTCGAAGCCACTGCGCTCACGATCGACGGCCGCGCCGCCCTCTTGCTCGAACGGCTCGGCGACGTTTTCGAAGCGAAAAAATCGATGCTGCAAAAAGCGCGCGAGACCGTCATCGCCTACCAGCGTTTGAATTCGGAGACGCAGAAAAAGGAGATCCTGCTCAGCTGCATCGCCGAAGAAATGAACGCGGCCCTCGCCAACGCGATTACCTCTTTGCGTCTCATCGAGCTCGAGAAGAACTCCACCCGCACCCAGCAACTGCTTACCCTCGCGATGCGGGCGACCGAAGATCAGCAGGCGTTGATCAACAAGGTGCTGAACGTGTTTGCGGCGGAGCTGGAAGGCCTCTACGGACGCGACGGCGGCGCGGCGGCCGAGGCGTCGTTAGGCGAGGTGCTGCGGGAGGTGGCCGCGACGGTCGCGGAGGCGTTCGCGGAGAAGCAGGTGCAGTTGCGCCTCCCGGAAAACGGCCGCGAAAGCCGCGTCGCGATCGACGCCGATCACCTCGCGCGCGTCCTTGCGGGCCTGCTCGAGAATGGCCTGCACAACGCGCCCCCTCGCGGTCAGGTCGCGCTCGAGATCGCCGAAGAAACGGACGCGGTTGTCATCCATGTGCGGGATGACGGCGCGCCTTTGCCTAACGAGGTGAGCGCGAACTTTTTTGCGAAGGATTCCGTCGGCGGGACGGAAAATTCGGCCTCCAAATTACGCCTCCAATTTTGCCGGATGGCAGTCGAGAAATGTCACGGTGAGATCGGCTCGGAGCCGTCGGCGGAGGGCGGGAATTGTTTCTGGATCCGGCTGCCAAAACCGGCCGCGGCATGAAAACGCTCGTCCTGATCGACAGCGACGCCCTTACCCGCACTCTGATTTCGGAGTGTTTGGCCGGGAAAGATTGGTGTGTCCTGGAGGCGGAAGATGGCCAGGCCGGGCTCGACCTTGTCCTCAAGCATCGGCCGACCGCCGTCATCTGCGATCTGCGCACGCCGAAGCGCAACGGCTTTCAGGTTTGCCGCACCATCCGCGAGCAGGAGACGCTCGGACCGATTCGCGTCATCCTCATGACGGTGAGCCGTTTTGCCAACGATCGCGAGACGGCCTTCGCCACCGGGGCGGATGATTATCTGGTCAAGCCAATCATTCCGGCGGAATTGCTCCGCATGCTCGCCGCCGCGGGAGAGAATGGGGAGGCGCCCGCGGAGGAAACGGTCGCGCCCGCCGCCGTCGCTTCCGGTCCAACGATCGTCCGTTTTTGGGGCGTGCGCGGTTCCATTCCTTCGCCCGGCAAAGAAACCTCCGGCGTCGGTGGCAACACCTCCTGCGTCGAAGTGCGGGTGGGCGATCAGATCATCATCCTCGACGCGGGCTCGGGGATTCGCCGGCTCGGTCAGGCCCTCATGAAAGAAGTGAGCGAAAACGGCCTGCAAGTGACGATGCTGATCAGCCACACCCATTGGGATCACATCCAGGGATTCCCTTTTTTCGTCCCGGCTTATCATCCGCGGGTCAACATTCGCATCCTCGGCTACGAAGGCGCGGTCCACGGTTTGCGCGGCGCGCTCTTCGAGCAAATGCAGACCGCCTTTTTCCCGGTCGGCCTCAATCAGATGGCGACCCACCTCACCTTTGAAGAAATGGACGACATGCAGTTCGACCTCGGCGGCTCGGTCAAAGTCCGGACGATGTTTGCCAATCATCCTGGGATTTGTCTTGGTTACCGGCTTTCCACGCCAAACGGCGACGTGGTTTATATGCCCGACCACGAAGCTTACGAACGCTGCGAGGTCGAGCGCCAGAAAGCCGAAAAAGAAAGTTCCTCTACCGGCCTCGAGTATGCGCGGGCGCAGGATGAAAAGGTCGTCGAATTCCTGCGCGACGCCGAAGTCGTGATCGCCGATTCGCAATACGACGCAATCGAATATCCGTCGCGCCGTGGCTGGGGTCACACCTGCGCCGACGATACCGTGCAACTGGCCGCTCGCGCGGGCGCGAAACGGGTTTATCTTTTTCATCACGATCCCGACCACGACGACGCCAAGATCGAGCAGATGGTGGCAAGCGCGCAGGCGGCGGCGGCCAAGAGTGGAAGTGCGATTCAAGTCTCTGCCGCGCGCGAGGGTGAGACGATCACCTTGGGGGCGTAAACGGGCGAGAAGGCGGCGCGCGTTGCCCTCGGCTAAGACTGCACAACACCCGAGCGGCTTCATCATCCACCGAAGACAAGCTCAGCCACCACCGCTGCGGCCCCTTTGGCCAGTGCAACCTTTTGGTGCATATGCACCAAAAGGTTGCACTGGCTCGCTCGTCCGATTGGTGGGCCGGGGGCGCGCCTCGCGCGTCTCGCCGCAGGGCGCTGGACGCCGCTCGCCAATTGCTCGTTACGGCTTGGTGCGCTGGGGTTCGAAGAGCTGCGCGGCGAGCGGCGTTTCGCGATAGGCCGGTTGCAGGTAATTCGGCAGATTGAAATCACCGGGATCGCTCCTGCTTAGCTTGATCGGCAGATAGCGAAGAAGATCTACCGCCTGGGAGAAAACCGGAGAATTGGCCCTGTCCAACTCCTCTTTCCGCAGCGTTTCGTAGTGCTCTTTCAATGTCTTGAGAATGGCTTTCGCCTCATAGTCCTGGTGAGGATTGAGCGTAAAGGCGAGACCGTCTGAGCTCTTCGGATTATCGCGCTGAGGGGCGAGGGCCTGCGACCGGGCGCTCGGAATTGCGGTTAGCAGCCACAGGCATGCGATAGGAACGATCCGGCTAAGTCGGCTCTTCATCAGTCTGTTTTCTGCAACTCTGGCCCGCTCGTGCTACGATGGAGAAGGTATTTGAAGGAGGCAACTTTTATGAAAGCGACCTGGCACGG
>JBBQHV010000247.1:0-3370 GCA_038324295.1 Chthoniobacterales bacterium | reverse complement strand
CTCGACGATATTCATGGCGAGGGCGGTTTTGCCCATGCTCGGGCGCGCCGCGATCACGACCATCTCGGCGGGATGCAAGCCGCTCGTCATCTTGTCGAGTTCGATGAAGCCGGTCGCGAGCCCAGTCAGGCTGCCCTTATTTTCCCACAGTTTCTCGATCGCCTCGATCGCTTCCATGACCTGATCTTTCATCGTCAGGGTCTGGCCTTTGAAACGGTCTTCGCCGACCGCGTAGATTTTTTGTTCTACTTCGTCGAGCAGGTTGTCGACTTGGTCCTGCTCTTCGTAGGAGCGGCGCGCGCCTTCGGTGCAGGCGCTGATGATCTCGCGCAGGATGTATTTGTCGCGGACGATCTCGAGGTAATAGCCGACGTTTGCCGCCGTCGGGACAAAGGTAAAAAGGCTGGTGACAAAGGCGGCTCCGCCGATCGTGTCGAGCAGGTTCCGGTCGCGCAGGACCTGGGTGAAGGTGATCAGGTCGATCCCGGCGCCGGCGTTCCAGAGATCGACGAGCACGTTGTAAATGGTCTGGTGCGCCGGGATGTAGAAATACTGCTCGTTAATTTTCTCGACGACTTCCGCGATGATGTCGCGGGGCGAGATGAGCATGGAACCGAGCACGCCCTGCTCGGCCTCGACGCTATGGGGGAAGGCGCGGTGAATATCCGGGGAGGAAGCTGCGAATGAGGCGGGAATAACTTTTCCCCCGTTCCGCTCGGCCGAGCCTCGGCCAGTCCCGATTGCGTTCGGGGCTGTCTTGCGAGGCCCCTCAGGATTGCTCCCGTGGGGACTTCTCGGCATCAGTTATTTGGCTCGTTTGCGCGGGCCGCGGGATTTCTCCGTGGGTTCGTCGGCAGCTGCTTCCGGTTTTGGTTCTTCGGAAGACTTCACGTTGAATTTAAATTTCGCCGTCACACTGTGCGGCAATTTCAGCGGCACCTCGTGTTCGCCGGTGGTCTTGATCGGATGCTCGAGGACGAGAAGATGACGATCGATTTCTCGACCGAGCTCCTGCTGCAAACGTTCCGCCAAGTCGTGCGCGGTGATCGAGCCGAAAGCTTTGCCGGTCTCGCCGGTCTGGAGCACGATGGTGACTTTGAGCTTGCCGATGCGCCGGGCAAGTTCCTCGGCTTCGTTCAGCTCGGCCGCTTCGCGTTCGGCCCGCTTCGCCTTCAGGGCGTCGAGCTGACGCAAGGTGCGCGCGGTGACTTCGTAGGCTTTACCTTTTGGGAGGAGAAAATTGCGCGCATAACCGCGGCGCACTTTTAACACGTCGGCCTCGGCGCCGAGGCCGGGGACGTTTTCGGTCAGAATGATTTGGGTCGAAGGCATGAGGTTGAAAATTTCCGGGCGCAAAACCGATTGAGGGAGGCGCGGGGACGTGATTATAGGACGCGGACCGGGCGTGTCAACGCGACGATCTCGTCTCGCGGCGAGGGGAGACGGAAGCCGGCAAAACCTTAAATCATCCCGAGCTTCATCCGGCCGGCTTCGCTGATCATGTTCTGGTTCCAGGGTGGATCCCAGACCAATTGCACGTCGGCTTCATCGACCCCGTCGATGCTGAGAATTTTGCTTTGCGCGTCGTTCGCGATCGCCGGGCCCATTCCGCAACCGGGTGCGGTTAACGTCATTTTGACTTCCACTTTCGAGCCGCCTTCCGGTTTCTGGATCAGCTGGCAATCGTAGACGAGGCCGAGATCGACAATGTTGACGGGGATTTCCGGGTCGAAGCATTGCTTGAGCTGCTCCCAGACGGCTTTCTCTTCGACCGGACCGGCGGCGTCGCCGTTGGTGGAGGCAGAGTCGCCAGGCGCCGCCGGCTTTTCGAGGCCGAGCGCATCGAGATCTTTTTCCGCGACGCGCGCCAGACCCTGATAGGTGGCGATGGTGTAGCTGCCGCCAAGGGTCTGCGTCACGACGCCGGGCGTGCCGGCGGGAAGGGTGGTTTTGGCGCCGCTCGGGATCTGGATCGCTTCGAGGTCGCGGCTGAGAGTGAATTCGGTGTTTTCGTGCATTGGATGGGATTCGTTAGGCTAAGGATCGAGGACGATTTTTAGTTTCTTCGGTTTGGGCTCGGTTAAGGATTCGATCAGGGTGGGAGCTTGGGTGGGGGAGTCGTTAGGCGCGACGGCCGGCATGGTCTCGCCAGTCAAAGCGGAACGGAGAGCGCCTTCCACTAACTGTGCGCAATGGATCTTGACCGGAGGCAAAGCCCCCAGCGGCGCGGCCAGCTCTTCGCCCGACATGGTCATCGCTTCCGCAACCGTTTTGCCCGCGAGCATCTGAGTCGCGACGCTCGCGACTGCGATCGCGGTCTGGCAGCCAAAGGTCTGAAAAGTGGCGCGATCGATCACTTTGCGACCGTCCTGCTCTTTGAATTTCACCCACATCCGCAGCATGTCGCCGCAATCGGCGCTCCCGACGGTGCCGACGGCGTCGGCGTTCTCCATCTCGCCGAGGTTCTGCGGGTTTTTCACCGCGGCCTCGATCCGGCGCTCGAGTTCGTCGCTCATTCGAGGTGGTAACGGGACAGCTTCGGATCGACTTCCGCGCTCCAGGCGTCGATGCCGCCATGCAGGCTCTTTACATTCGTGAAGCCGTGGCCTTGAAAAAAAGCGGCCGCGTCCATGCTCCGATCGCCCTTGTGATCGTAAACGACGAGGAGATCTTCCTTCGCCCACTGGCTCGAAATTTCCTGCATAAACTCCTGGGTGAAAAATTGCGCGCCGGGCAATCTAACGGCGTCGAATTCTTCGCGGGTGCGAACATCGAGCAGGTGCACTTTTTCGTCCGCCGCGAGACGATCGGCCAGTTCTCGTGGATCGATCTCCATGGCGCGATCGGCGGCGTCGCTCGTGAGAATGTGGTCGATCACTTCATCGACATCGAGGTTTTCGTTGCGCGCGCAGACTCCGGCGAGCGTCTCCTCGGGCGCAAAGCCACAACTGCTGCAACCGCCGATGTGGTAGCGGCGGAAAAGCGCACGCTGGGCGCCAGGAAATTGCACGAGCAGGTTATGCATCGTGACCTGAGGATCGATTGTCTGAACGAGACTCATTGCGAGGATACAAACCTAAAGGAGAGGTCTCGAATGGCAAGGGCGCCGGGAGCGGGCGCCTGGCATGTTCTGCTGATTCTCGCGCGAAGAGTGTTTGCGGCGAGGCACCGCAAACAGCACGCGAAGGCGCGTGCGCTCCCCGGAGTCGTGCGCTTGGGCCTTAGAGTTTCTCGGGTGCGCCGAGGAGTTCGATGACGTGTTGCAGAAGGCGGCCGGCGCCGCCGCCGTCGAGGCTGCGGTGATCGAAGCTGAGGGTGATCTGTGCTTCGGTCCGCGGGACGAACTCGCCTTTTGCATCGTCCCAGACCG
>JBBQHV010000246.1:0-3378 GCA_038324295.1 Chthoniobacterales bacterium | reverse complement strand
GCACGATCGCGCGCTTCGCGATCCGAATGCCGGCGCGCCGCTTCTTCGCTTCCTCGAGCAGCAGGAGCAGCTGAAGCGCAATGGCGAGAAGATTCACACGAGCTGGAACCTTTTTGATTATCAAAAAAAGATGCTGCGCCGGGAGCCGATCGAGTGGACCTGCGTGGCGGGCTACAAATATTTCTTCGTCTCCTCGACCGGGAAGTTCTGGCTCTGCAGCCAGGTGCGGACCGAGCGAAACCTTCTCGATATTACGCGGGAGGATTTGCTCAGCTACAACAAGAAGAAAAGCTGTCAGGCAAACTGCGGCGTGTATTGCACGGCGGAGGCATCGCTCGCGGTCAGTCATCCGCTGCAATACGTCGGGCGGGAAGTGGCGGGGATGCTGAAAAGTCGCGTCGCGAAAATGCGAAGGAGCGGCCCGGAGCGCATCCGCGAGCTCGCGGTTGTAGCCGGGGGCGCTGACCCCGGCCGCGCGGAGGCGGAAGGTGTAGCCGGGGGCGCTGACCCCGGCCGCTCTCAGGCTGAAGCGGAGTATGGACCGGCCGGGGTCACCGCCCCCGGCTACATCGCGCGCCGAAAGATGCGATAGGTCTTGTAGCGCTCCGCGCCGATCGCCTTCAGGAAGCGGTTGATGAGCAGGTTGTTTTCCAGGGTCATGCTCAGCTCGCCGACGAGTCCGCGCTTGATCATGCCGTCCTCGATGATCTGAAGGACGAGCCTTTCCGCGATGCCGTGGCGGCGAAACTTCGGCACCACCCCGAGGGCGACGAGCCGCGCGGTCGTTAGGCGGCTTTTGTAATACAGAAGTTTGGCCAAGCCGATCGGCAAACCGAAGGTCGTTAGGCGGCCGTTGATTTTCTTGAAGGCCGCGTTGATGTCCGGCACGCAGAGAATGAAACCGGCCGGCTCCCCGTTGACTTCGGCGATCAGGACCAGCTCCGGGTCGGCGAGCGGCTTCAGCTCTTTCACGAGGTGATCGAACTCGTGTTTCGTGAAGGGGACGAAGCCCCAGTTCTTTTCCCAGGCCTGGTTGTATATCTCACGCAGCCGGATGCTCTCACTCGTCACGTCCTTTAAGTTGACCGACCGGATCGTGATGCCTTCGTTGTTTTGAAAGCGCGCAGCGATTCGACGCAGGCGGCGCGCCGCCTCGTGCGGCTTGGCAAACCACCACGCATACCAGTCCATCGCCTTACTGAAACCGCAGCCCTCGATCAGGCGCTGATAGTAGGGCGGGTTGTGCGAAGTGAGGAGCATCGGCGGGTGCTGGAAGCCTTCGATGAGCAAGGCGCAGACGTAGTTCGTCGAGTAATCGATCGGCCCCATTATCTCGCTCCGTCCGCGCCGGCGCAGCCAATCTTCCGCGGCGTTCAGCAACGTCTCGGCGACCTGCGCGTCATCGATCGATTCGAAAAGCCCGAAGCAACCGACGTTGCTCCCGTGCTCGGCGTTGTAATTCGGATCGTCGCTCGCCATGATCCGTCCGACGATTTCGCCGCCCCGTCGGGCGAGGAAAAGCGCGGCCGCGCCGTGCTCGAAGAACGGCTGCTTCTTTTGATCGAGAAACTCTTTCCGCTCGAGCAGGAGGGGCGGCACCCAGACCGGATCATCCGCATAGATGCGCCAGGGAAATTTGATGAAAGCGTCGCGCTCGGACTTGGAAGTGACCTCGGTAATTTCCAGCGGCGGCACGACCGCTGATTTCAGCGCGAGCGCCTGCCCGCGCAAGTACAAATCAGCTTGCAGTCCGGAACAAACCGGATACTACGGACGGCCTTGTGACGCCTTCCACGGACCCGGCCGCTCCGGCGCGGGGTCTCGCTTTTCAAGCCCGCGAAATCGAAGAACTGGCGGACGTATATTTCTTCCGTCCGCTCGGCATTCTCGTGGCGCGTCCCGCGGCGGCGCTCGGTCTCACTCCGATCCAACTGACGCTCTTCAGCGGATTGATCGGGCTGCTGGGCGGGGCGTTGCTTTATGATCAGCGCCTCGGCCTGCTCGGCTTCGCGCTCCTCATCATCTACGGGATTTTCGATTCCGCGGATGGGCAACTGGCCCGCCTAACGAACCAATCGAGCGAGCTGGGGCGGGTGCTCGACGGGGTGGTTGGTTATTTCGTCTATGCAGCCATCTATCTCGCGATCGCGTTTGGCGTGACCGAGCGCGGCGGCCGCGACACGATTTTCGTTTGGATGTTTCTCGCCCTCTTCGCCAATGTCGTCCAAGCGCAGATGTACGATTATCACCGGCACCATTACGTGCTCATCGTAGTGCGCGGCCGCTTCGTGAGGGACGATCCGGCGAAGATTTCCTCGCCGCTGATTCGCTGGATTTACGATCGCTACCTTTCGGTGCAGTCGGCGCTGAATGGTTTGCACGTCGAGGTGGAAACGGCCATCGCCGCGCGCGCGACCGATGGCGTGGTGCGCGAGGAGGATCGGGCGCGTTATCGTGAATGTTTTTACTGGCCGGTGCGCGGCTGGAACTTGCTCGGAGACAACACCCGCTTCTATGCCATCGGTATTCTGGCGTGGTTCCATCGGCTCGACCTCTTTTTCGCCTTTCTCGTCCTCCCCATGAGTGCTGCACTGATCGCGCTCTGGCTCTGGCAGCGGCAGGCCGATCGCAAATTTCTCGCCGGAATCTGAAGCCATGATCCGAACGATTTTTTTCGATATGGGCGGAACGCTGGATGGCGAGGGCCATTGGCTGGAGCGTTTTCTCGCGCTCTACAAAAGCTTCGGCCTCGCTCGTCCGCGCGAGGAAATCCGCCGGGCATTCGACGAGGCGGAACGCAAATCGTCCACCGATGAAGGAATGGCGTCGTCGAACTTCGCGACGATGATCGCACTCCACGTCAAATGGCAGCTCGCGCACCTCGGCTTGACCGATTCCGCTCTTGAGCAACATCTCGTTAGGGGATTTCTCACGCCCGCGCGCGCGGCCGCGGCCGAAAACGCCCGGTTGCTTGCCACGCTCGCGCAACGCGGCTTCACCCTGGGCGTGATTTCGAACGGGTGCGGCAACGTTGCGCAGCTCTGCGCGGAATTCGGTTACACGCCGTTCCTCACTCTCGTGGTGGATTCGCGGCGGGTGGGATTATCGAAGCCGGACCCCGCCGTTTACGAATATGCCGCTGCGAAAATTAGCGGCGACCCGGGCACGATGTTGATGATCGGCGACTCGTTTGAGCGCGACGTGCGGCCGGCAAAAAAAATCGGGATGAAAACCGTGTGGCTCGAAGGCGTTAACCCGCACGAATCTCCCGATCCCTCGCTCATCGATCTGCGTTTGCGCCATCTGGCCGATCTTCCGGCTGCGCTTTCGCCCGCGTTTGTATGAAGGTGGAGTCTCTCAAAGCGGGCATCTTCGCGG
>JBBQHV010000245.1:0-3401 GCA_038324295.1 Chthoniobacterales bacterium | reverse complement strand
TTGCTTCGCGATTTCCGCGATGTTTCCCGGCTTGCTTTGGAACTGTTGGGTGGAAGTGCGCGAGATGACCTTGAGGTCGGCGATCTTGGAAAGGCGGGTCAGGATTTCATCCTGAATACCGTCGGCGAAGTAAGCGTTCGCTTTGTCTTCACTCAGGCTCGCAAAAGGCAGGACCGCGATTGATTTTTCGGATGACTCCGTCGCGGTCACGGGCTGCTTTGGGCTGGTGTAGCGGCCGAGAAAGAACAAGCCGAGCGAAAGGGCGGCGCCAAGGACGACAATGTAAATCCAGGCGTAACTGCGCGGGCGGGGCGGCAAAGTTTCGGCCGCATCGGCCCGTTTTATTCCTTCCGGCGTTAAGTCAAATGCCCACGCCATGACGAGCGCGACGGGAAATCCCAGCGCCAGCACCATGATGATCAATCGGATCGCCCAATCCGGAATCTGGAGAAACGGAAAGACCTGGGTGGCAATCTGGATGACGAGCCAGGCCACCACCGCATAGGCGACCGCTACCTTGTAAACACTGCGCCGTTTCAGCTCTTCGAAAAAATTGGGCGAGTTCACGGGAGGGAGACCTTCTCCAAACCGATCCGCTGCAGAATCGAGACAAACCGCGGATCGGAGCGGACGGGATCCCACTTCGGATCGACCCGGAGAAAGCTCAAGCGCACATCGTGATCCTGATAAGCCTTTCCCAGCCAGGCAAAACATTTGTCGCGATCGTCCAGTCCGACGTAAACGACCGCGATGTTATAAGGCGGGATATAACGCTGGGCGGAGAGCGCGAGGAATTGATCGAGCAGTCCGCGCGCTTTGGTGACGTCGCCGGTGCGCGTCCAGGCGTAGGCGATCATCGAGATCGCCTCGGAGTTTCCGCCGGAGAAATCCCGCGCCTTTGTAAACTCCGCAATCGCCTCTGGATATCGCCCTCGATTCATGATCGCTTTCCCGAGGAAGAGATGGGCGATCCAAAAATTGTGGTCGAGTTCGAGGGTGTTTTGCAGTTGCACAATCGCTTCGTCGTTGCGCCCGGCATAATAAAGAAAGGCGCCGTCGAGCGCGTTAACGAGTAAAGAAACCGGATCCAAATCGCGCGCGCGGCGTCCTTCCCGGGTCGCTTCGTCGTGACGACCGAGAGCGGAGAGGAGGTGCGCGTAGGAAAGATGGGCGAAGGCGGAATTCGGATTGAGTGCAATCGCGCGCTTTGCTTCCTTCTCCGCTTCCGCCCAGGCCCAATCGTACCAGACGTAGGTGAAGACGAGTGAGGCGTGCGCCTCGGCGAGGGAGTCGTCGAGCTCGATCGCCTTTTTCGCCGCGGCGATCGCCGGGGGACAGACTTCCTTTGGGGCCACGTCGGCGGTGATGGCGAGCGATCGATAAGCCTCCGCCAGGCCGAAGTAGGCCAGAGCATAGTGCGGGTCGAGCGCGATGGCCTGTTGATAGAAGCCGATGCTAAGTCTGATCTCGGGCGGGATGAGCTTGTTCCAATGGTAACGGCCGGTCAGGTAAAGCTGATAGGCGCTGAGATCGCTGGTATCGCGCTTCGTAAGCCGCTCTTTCTCGGCCCCGCTCAAACTCAGCGCGAGCGCGTCGGCGACTTTTTGCGAGATGGTGTTCTGGACGGAAAACACATCGGTAAACTTCTCGTCAAAGGTGCCGGCCCAGAGCGATCTGCCGTCGGCGACGTTGATCAACCTCGCGCTCACCCGGATCTGGTCTCCCGCTCGCTGCACATTGCCTTCCAGGACGGAGCCGACCCCCAGCTCGCGCCCGGCGGCGATCGGGTCCTGCTCGAGCCCGGCGTATTTGCGCACGGAAGGGAGCGACGAGACGATCAATTCACGGCTGTTGCTCAGCTTCGTGATCAGGGAATCGGCCATCCCAAACTCCAGGATCTGGTCGCCGTTGCCGGCCAGCAAAGGCTTGAACGGGAGCACCGCAATTCTTTTCTCGTTAGGGGAAGAACGCGCCGCCCCGGGCGGCCGGGAGGAGGAATGAAAAGTGACAAACCAGCCGAGAAGCAGCGCGAGAAGCACAAAGACCGCAAGCGCGGCGAGGAAGAGACCTCTCCGCCGTCCTTTCGGGGCGACGGCGTCGTGCTCCTTCCGGGCAAATTTCTCCGGCAAGGCAGAGTTACCAGCCTGATCCGCGTAGAGATTAAAAATTCCAATCCTCTGCCCGTGCTTGACCTCGCATTCGCCGAGCTCGTGCAGGAGCGGCTGCCAGTGGCGGTATTGCGCAAGATCGTCCGCGATGCGCTTCGATAAAAGGATGTGACCGGCGTCGCCGCAATCCATTACTCGTTGGGCCAGGTTGATCCCCGCACCCGTGACATTCGCGCGCTCGTTCACATCGGTCACTTCGTTGATCGGCCCGCTGTGAATCCCCATGCGCAGCTGCAGCTCTGGGTGTTGCTTGTCCGCGCGACTCAGCTCGAGCGCGCATTGCGCCGGTGCTTCCGGACTGTTGCGGAAGACCAGCGCCATTCCATCACCGGTCGCGAGCCGGATCAGTTTTCCTTCCGCTTCCGCGGCCCGGACCTGTTCCGAGCCGCGCACCATTCTTTTCAAATGTTCCAGCAGCTCGGTCTGTTCGTTGATGAGCAGTTTCGAGTAGCCGACGATGTCGATGAAAAGGACGTGGCCGATCTCGAGCCCAATCTGTTTCTCGTTTTCAGTGGCCACCTCGTGAAGCTACCCCGGCACAATCGACTCGGCGAGCGTCCGAAAACTAAGGCGTCTCGAGGAAGGGCGAATTGATCGCAGAATGCGCGACTTTGAATTCAAGGCCGGCGAAACGCGGGTCGTCGAAAAGCGGGGCGAGCCACTGATAGAAGCGCGGGGTGCTCACCCGCGCGGAGCGATCGGCGCAGGCCCGGTCGAGCGCGGCGAAGGCTTTGTCTTTCTCGCCGAGGGCGGCGTAGATGGCGGCGAGGTGAGTCTGGTCGATATAGCGGTGGCGACTTAACTCCTCCAGATCGACCAGTATCTTCCGGGCCCGCTCGCCCTGACCGGTGTGGGTGTAGCAGATCGCGAGTTGAAAATTCGGTCGGGTCATTCTGCCCGGCGGGAGCGATTCGTAGCGCCGGATCGCATCGGGCCAGCGTCCCATCGCGGCATAGACCGTCGCGATCGGGTCGACATCATAAAAAAATTCGGATTGGCTTCCATGACCTGATCGGCCAGATGCAAAGCGGGCTCGTAATCGCCGCGGGCGACAGCGATAAGGCATTCAAACATGAGGGGCCAGGTGTAGGTGGGATCGAGCGCGCGGGCGCGTTGCACTTCCGCGCGGCCGGCGTCGAAATTGCGTTCGACCCGCGCGCGATACCAACCCAGCCAGCGATGCGCGTCGGAGGAATTCGGATCGAGCGCGACGGCGCGTTCCAGCTCGCGTTT
>JBBQHV010000244.1:0-3423 GCA_038324295.1 Chthoniobacterales bacterium | reverse complement strand
GTTTCGTGGCCAGGACTTTGTTGAATCGGGAGGCTTCCGCGCGGAGAGCGACATTCACATAGGTGATGCCATCCTGCGTCACGAGAGTGAAGGGGGTGTTATCACCCGCTTGATTGCCGATTTCGTGCGTCAGGACGACGTCGGAAGTGTTGAGGTCGCAGGTGTTGCCGGTCGTCTCGACGTCCGGGTAGAGGCGCAGTTCGTTGCGGCCATTCACAGTTATCACCACGATCGTTTTGCGGTGTACGAGAAAGGCAGTCTCCACCACGGCAGTGGTCCACGGGATGCTCGCGCCAAGCTTGGCCAAAAAGGTCACGTTGACCGACTGCAAAGCGGGCGGTGAGGGTGGCAGGGTGGCGGGCGACGAACTGCCGACGAGCGGGCGCACCGTCGAGTTACCGATGCGAAGGACATCGTTAGGCTGCGGAATTGGCGGCGAGGCGAGAACAGTCGTCGCGAGCTTGATCTGGACGCTCTGGTCCGCAGCCGAGAGGCCGTTGGAGCCGGGGTTGGTCACGACATAGGGGCCGCCGAGATAGCGATCGAAGACGACCCCGGCAGCCGGCCCGATGGCTGACGAGACACCGCCGGGCGTGATCAGCTTCGGCATGCCGTTGGCCTGGCTGATCTCGAGGTAAATCCGATCGAGCACCGTGCGCAGGGTGGTATTGGAAGAATTGAGCGAGACGTTCTTGGCCAGCAGAGTCGTGGAGCTGGTCAGGATCGAATACCCAATCCCGCCCACGATCGTGAGGATAAGGGCGCCGATCGATAACTCGACCAGGGTAAAGCCGCCGCGGGCCTGTGCTTTAGAAAATTGCTTCTTCATTTGTCCATCGCTCGAAGGGTGGTCATCTCGTAGCTCAGCGCGCGGCCGAAGACGGAGTAGTCGAGATGAAAGGTAACCCGTCGAATATCCGCGCCGGCGGCGTTCGTTTCGGCGCTGACCGTGCGGAGCAGGGTGCCGGTGATCCTGGCAGTGCCGTCGCGGCTGAGGTAGATGGTCTCGAGGTTATCACCGCCCCCGTCGTCATCCCAGACGGCGTCGGTCGCGGGAGCGAGGATGGCGGGGATATTTCCGGTGCTGAAAGGCGCGGCGATCGCAGCTTCGATATTGCGTTGCACGATTTCGCGCGCGTTCGTCATGAGACGGGCGCTGGTCGCGTTTTTGTTTAGGATTATGAGAGTGGCGATGGCGGCCGCGGCGACCAGGCCGAGAATGGCAACCGCGATCGCGGTCTCGACGATGGTCAGGCCGGTTTCGAAGTCCTTCTTGCGCATCGCTCTCTCATTCGAGCAGGATGCAGACGATTCCGCGGGGTCTGAGTCATCGTAACCCGCCGTTTCGCGCCCGACGATTCCGTGTTAACTTCCACCCGATGGCAGATGATCGCTCCGGAGCAATCCGGAGAGGAAAGTCCGAACACCAGACGGCAGCATGCCGCGCAGAAGGCGCGGGCGCTTTTCTCCCAAGAGAAGGGCGACGGACAGTGTCACAGAAAACATACGGCCGGGCGCGCGGCGCGAGTCGCTCGTTAGGCAAAGGTGAAAAGGCGAGGTAAGAGCTCACCGCTCGACGCGTAAGCGGCGAGGCAGGAAAAACCCAATGCGGTGCAAGACAAACAGAGGAAGGGCAGCCGGTCCGCCAGCCCCGGAGAAATCCGGAGCTAAAACCTCGGGTATCGTCGCATCACGCGGCGCGCAAGCGCAGCGGGCGTTCGCCACGGCGAACGAGATAAATGATCATCGTCCCGGAGAAATCCGGGGCACAAAATTCGGCTTATCGCCATCGCGATGGAGGGCGCTTTCGGAAACGAAGGCGCCCTTCCGCTTTTTCGGGAATGGGTCCTATAAGTCGAATGGGACCCATGGGTCCTATGCACAAGCCGCGTCCCCACGCGAAAGAGGCGCGCCGATTTTCTCGGCGCGCCTCTCGCGAGTTCCAGCGTTGATTTTTTCCGCCTACTTCTCGTAGCGCTTCGAGACTTCCGGCCAGTTGACCGTGTTCCACCAGGCCTTGAGATAATCCGGCCGGCGGTTTTGATAATTCAGATAATAGGCGTGCTCCCAGACGTCGACGCCAAGCACCGGAGTGTTCCCTTCCATGAGCGGGCTGTCCTGATTCGCAGTCGAGGTGATTTCGAGCTTGCCGCTTTTGTTTTTGATCAGCCAGGCCCAACCGCTGCCGAAGCGTTTTGCGCCTGCATCGGCCAGTTTTTCCCTGAACGCATCAAAACTGCCGAAAGTGGACTTGATATCATCGGCCAGTTTGCCGGTCGGCTCGCCGCCGCCCTTCGGGCCCATGATTTGCCAGAAGAAAGAATGATTGGCGTGACCGCCGCCGTTGTTTCGCACCGCCGTGCGGATGTCCTCCGGCACCGCGCTCAGATTGCCGATCAGATCCTCGATGGATTTTTCCTCGAGATCCGCCTTGCCCTCGATCGCTTTATTCAAGTTGGTGACGTAGGCCTGATGATGCTTGTCGTGATGAATCTCCATCGTCTTCGCATCGATGTGCGGCTCGAGAGCGTCATTGGCGTAGGGTAGTTTGGGTAATTCGTATGCCATGGCGGGAACGTCGTTCCGCTTTGGCTGCTTGGGTAGCGATTTTTTCGCGCGCACCGCGGTCGGACGCGACTTGCGCAACGGGAAGGCTGAGGTTATTTCCAGCGAGTTTGACCATGGAAAAATTCTTTGTCCGTCGAAGCGCGCTCCCAATTCTTTCTCTCGCCCTCCTCCTCGCGCTCCTCTCCGCTTGCGGGAAGAAAACCGAAACCGCCGCGGTCCCTTCCGCCACTCCTTCGCCGAGCGGGACGCCCTCCGGTCCGACTCCGGCGCCGCCGATCAGCGGTCCGGTCACGCCGGCGGTCGTGACGCAGGACGCCGATTCGATCAGCCACTATCTCCATTTCCCGGCGAACGAAGCCACCGCCCGGCGCGACAGCGTGGTGCAATTCTATTGCGACATCACCGAAGACGGCCTGGTCGAGGCGACCTACGGGATCGTAGGCAAGGACGCCGCCTTCAAGGCGGCGGTCCAAACCGCGCTCGATTGGGGGCGCTTCGCTCCGGCGACCCTCGCTGGCAAACCCGTTCCCGCCTATCTCGGTGGGACCGTTTTCTTCACCCATCCAGGCGGCGCACCGACCATCGTCGTTTCCCTCGCCACGCAGGAGCGCGACCGGGTGGGCAAGATGACCAATTACATCCAGCCGCAGCTGATCGGCGGCTTGCGGCGCGAGGTCGCCAAGATCATTCGCCAAATCCCGCATAATTTCCCGGTTAGCGGGGTGGCGGAAGCGGTTGTGAACGTCGACGCGCGCGGCGCGGTGACCAAGACCTCGGTGGTCGCGGAGGCTCCCAAAGGGAGCGGCCTGGGCGATCTGCTCCAGACCGCGATCAAGGGCGCGCACTTCACCCACG
>JBBQHV010000243.1:0-3430 GCA_038324295.1 Chthoniobacterales bacterium | reverse complement strand
CGCCGCACCGCGATCGTAGCGATAGATTTTGCGATGCAGCACCCGGGCCTCGAGCGCGAAATGGGCGAGCGGCTGGAGATGAAATTTGCCGTCTTCGAAGGGTGAGTCGTTAGGCGTGATTTCTGTTTGCTCGGGTTCGCGAGTGATGAGAACGCCCGGTGGGTAATGCGGCGGAGCCGTCATCCGCGCCCAGGCGAAGAGGGCAAGAACAAACAACGCGATGCAGGAAAACGCTTTCAAAGCCTCCATCTCGAAGGAGCAGGTTTGGTGCTATCGCGCTCGATGTCCCGGAGAGATGAACTCCGCGCCCGTAGGCAGGGCGCTCGGCGTCGCTCCGCCCTCCAGGGCGGGACGACTCGTTAGGCGCCGGGATTCGGGGTCGGAACTGCTCTCCTCTCAGGCGCGCGGAGGGACGAGCTTCTGCTCGTCAAGGCTACTGCTCGAAAGCCTCCCGACAAACTGGACGAGCGGAGGCTCGTCCCTCCGCCGCGGCAGGTGGCGTTAGGCTGAGTTTGCAAACGAACGCCAGGAGCCGTGCGATCGCCCCCGCGGCTACATCACCATCCCGCCATCGACCGTCAGCACCTGGCCGGTGATGAATTTCGCTTCCGGCGCGGCGAGGAAGGCGACCGCCGCAGCGATGTCTTCGCCCTCGCCGAATTTGCCTAACGGAATCCTGGCCAGGATCGCTTCCTTGACCTGCTCGGGGAGCACGTCGGTCATGTCGGTCACGATGAAACCGGGCGCGACCGCATTGACCGTAATGCCGCGGCTGGCCAGCTCGCGCGCCAGAGTTTTCGTTAGGCCAATCAAACCGGCTTTGCTCGCGGCGTAGTTGGCCTGGCCGGCGTTTCCGGTCAGGCCGGCGATCGAGCTGATGTTGATGATGCGGCCGCTGCGCTGCTTGATCATCGAGCGCATGACCGCCTGAATGAAGCTGAAGGCGCCTTTCAGGTTGGTGTCGAGGACGGTGTCCCAGTCTTCGATCGACATGCGCATGCTCAAGCCGTCGCGAGTCACCCCGGCGTTGTTGATGAGAATGTCGACCCGGCCGAAGTCCTGCAGGATTTTGGCGCCTGTCTCCTGCACGGCAGCGTGGTCGGCGACATCGACGGCGTAGGCTTTGGCGGCCTCGGCGCGGGTGGCGTTGACTTCATCGGCCGTGCGCTGCGAGGTTTCGGCGCTGCGACTGACGGAGGCGACGCGCGCGCCTTCCTTTGCGAGACGCAGAGCGATGGCGTGCCCGATTCCCCTGCCCGCCCCCGTGACGACTGCGACCTGATTTTCGAATCTCATGGATTGCTCATCCTGAAGGCGTCGCGGAGGCGATGTCAAATGGTGGCGCGAGCTTCCAGCTTGCGTGTTTCAACCACCCAAGCTGTACGCTCCCGCTACGTTACGGGCCCTTCACCACCTTGCCGTCTTTCATGACAAAGCTGACCCGCTCGGTCGCGGTGATATCCGCCGTCGGATCGCCCGGGATCGCGATGACATCGGCGAGCTTGCCTTTCTCGAGGGTGCCGAGTTTCGCCGCCACGCCTAACAAATCCGCATCCGCCGAAGTCGCGCTGATGAGCGCATCGATCGGCTTCATCCCGAGACCGGTCATGAGGGCGAATTCCTTCGCGTTTTCACCATGAGGAAACACGCCGGCATCGGTCCCGAAGGAAATTTTTACGCCGGTTTTGACGGCGTTGCGAAACATCTCGGCGCGGGCCGCGATCGCCGCGCGCGCTTTCGCCTGCACGGGGGGCGGATATTTGTCGATCGTTCTCACGACCCACTCGGCCGCGATCAAAGTCGGCGTGAGGTAGACGCCCTTCTCTTTCATGAGCTGCAACGTCTCCGGCTTCATGAAAGAGCCGTGCTCGATCGAGTCGACGCCCGCGTTGATCGCTTCACGCGCGGCGGTGTCGCCGTGGCAGTGGACCGCCACTTTTTTGCGCAGGCGATGCGATTCTTCCACGAGGACCTTCATTTCCTCCGGCGAAAATTGCGGGACATCGACTTCGTCGGTTAACGAGAGAACGCCGCCCGAGACGGCTGCTTTGATCACGTCCGCGCCATTCTTGACCTCGTAGCGAACGGCCTTGCGAATCTCCTCCGGGCCGTCCGCGATCCCGTCGGTGTAATCCATTTGCCGGCCGAAAAGGCCATCGCGGAAACCGCCCGAGCTGTCGAAATGTCCGCCGGTCGCGCCGATCCCGTTCGTCGCCACGAGCATGCGCGGACCTTGCACGAGGCCGGCCGCGATCGCGTTGCGGAGCGCAACGTCGACGAAAAAACGGCTCCCGACATCGCGCACGCTGGTGAAGCCGGCTTCGATCGTGGCCCGGGCGTGCGGGATGGATTTGAAGGCCATCTCCGGGACCGTTTCCTGGAGACCTTGGAGGCGCAGCTCGTCGTAGCTGTCGGAATAATCGTCGAGCGTGAGATGAGTGTGCGCGTCCATGAAACCGGGCGAGAGGGTGGCGTCGCCGAGATCGATGACCTGCGCGCCCTCCGGGATCGGAGCGTTGCTGCCCGCGGCCATGATCTTGTTGCCTTGCACGACGACGACGCCGTCAGGCAAGAGAGTTTTTGCCTTGCCGTCGAAGAGCCGGGCCGCTTTGAGGGCGATGATTTGGGCGGGGGTTGGGGAAGGAGTCGGAGAAGGCTCCGCGCCTAACGAGGAAAGAGAAAGCAAACAGCCGAGGGCGCAGAATAAACACAAATACATCGCGCCGGTATAGGAACCGAACGGCCCGCTCGCAAGCACCGAGTTCCGGCTCGCGCTCCGGAAAAAATCCGCGCAGTGTCTTGGGCGGACCATGGCGACGCGGAGGAAAAGAGTTCGATGACGAGCGGTAACTGGATCGAGTCGTATGTGCCGGCCCGGCTCGATCGCCTTCCCTGGACGCGACACCATTGGCTGATCGTGATCGCGCTCGGCGCGACCTGGATTCTCGACGGCCTCGAGGTGACGCTCGCCGGATCGGTCGGCGCCATCCTCACGCATCGCGAGACGCTGCACTTGAGCGATACGCAGGTCGGCGCGAGCGCCACTTTTTATCTGATCGGCGCGGTCGTGGGCGCGATTGCCTTTGGTTATGCGACCGACCGGCTCGGACGCAAAAAGCTCTTCTTCATCACGGTGGCGGTTTATCTGGTGGCCACGGCTTTGACCGCCGCTTCCTGGAATTTCGCAAGCTACGCGTTTTTCCGGAT
This sequence comes from Chthoniobacterales bacterium, assembly GCA_038324295.1. Taxonomy (GTDB): domain Bacteria; phylum Verrucomicrobiota; class Verrucomicrobiia; order Chthoniobacterales; family UBA10450; genus Palsa-1392. The sequence goes on along the minus strand of JBBQHV010000243.1, from coordinate 223 downwards.
GATGACGGGCGCGGGGATCGGCGGCGAATATGCCGCGATCAATTCCGCGATCGACGAGCTGATCCCGGCGCGGGTCCGCGGGCGGGTCGATCTCATGATCAACGGTTCCTACTGGATCGGCGCGGCGCTCGGGGCCGGCGGGACGCTCGTGCTGCTCGATCCGCACCTACTTCCGGTGTCGTTAGGCTGGCGTTGCGCCTTTGGGATCGGGGCGGTCCTCGGT
>JBBQHV010000242.1:0-3447 GCA_038324295.1 Chthoniobacterales bacterium | reverse complement strand
GGTCTGCCCCATGGCCGGCGGCAGATCCATCTGCAGCACTTTGGCGAGAAAGGCCCAGCGATCGCCGATTTCGTCGATGATTTTCGTCGTCGGTTTGCCGGCGCCGTGCCCGGCCCGCGTTTCGATCCGGATCAGGATCGGCGCGTCGCCCGCCTGCGCGGCCTGCAAAGTGGCCGCGAACTTGAAGCTGTGCGCCGGCACCACCCGGTCGTCGTGATCGCCCGTCGTGATGAAGATGGGCGGATATTTTGTGCCGGGAGCGATGTGTTGGAGCGGTGAGTAGGCGTAGAGATAAGGGAAATCTTCCGCGTTATCCGAGCTCCCGTAATCCGACGCCCAGGCCCAGCCGATAGTGAATTTCTGGAAGCGGAGCATGTCCATCACGCCGACCGCAGGAACGGCTGCGCCGAAAAGGTCCGGGCGTTGCGTCAGGCAGGCGCCGACGAGCAGGCCGCCGTTGCTGCCGCCGCCAATCGCAAGCTTCGGCCTCGAGGTATATCTTTGGTCGATCAGATATTGCGCCGCGGCGATGAAATCGTTGAAGACATTTTGCTTCTCGTGCTTCATCCCGGCCTCGCGCCACTTCTCGCCGTACTCGCCACCGCCGCGCAGATTCGGCACGGCGTAGATGCCGCCCATTTCCATCCAGACGAGGTTGGCCGGATTGAAGGACGGCGTGAGCGAGATATCGAATCCCCCGTAGCCGTAGAGATAGGTGGGATTCTGTCCATCCTTCTTCAGCCCCTTTTTGTAGGAGATGAACATCGGCACTTTGGTGCCGTCCGCGCTCGAGTAGAAGACCTGCTCGGTCGTGTAGTCATCGGGATTGAACTTCACCTTGGGGGCAAAGAGCGGTTCGCTCTTGCGCGCCTCGAAGTCGTAACGATAGATCGTCGTCGGGGTGGTGAAGCTGGTGAAGGAATAGAATGTTTCCCGATCGGCCCGCTCGCCGGTGAAGCCACCGGCCGATCCGAGTCCCGGAAGCGCGATCTCGCCGTCGGGTGAGCCATCAGGCTTGAAGAGCTTGACCAGGCTGTGCGCGTCCTTCAGGTAACCGGCCACGAAGCGGTCGCCGACCAGACTGACGTCTTCGAGTTTGTCCGCGCTTTCCGGCACGAGTTCGTTAGGCTTGGCCGGGAGCGGCTGTGTCGTATCGATCGCCGCGATCCGTCCGAGCGGCGCGTTCAGGTCGGTCTTGAACCAAAACGTCGCACCGTCATTGCCGATAAAATGCCAGGCGGCGTCGCCGTTAGGCAAGAGCTCGACGACTTTCGCCTCTGGCTTGGTCAGGTCCTTGTAGAAGATGCGATTCTTCGGATCCGTCCCCTTGCTCACGTCGATGATGAGGTAATGACCATCGTCGGTCACCTCGCCGTCGAAGAGCCAATCTTTGTGATCAGGTCGCTCGTAAACCAGCTCGTCCTGCGCCTGTGGTGTTCCGAGTTTGTGGGAAAAGAGTTTCTGATCGAAAACCTGCGCGCGCAGTTTGTTCTCACCCTTTGGTTCGTCGTAGCGGCTGTAGAAAAATCCGCTCCCATCCTTCTTCCAGGATGCGCCGGAGAATTTGATCCAGTTGAGATCATCCGCCGTGTTCTTTCCGGCCGCGACATCGCGCACCTTCCACTCCTGCCAGTCCGAGCCGGCGGTGGCCAGGCCATAGGCGAAGAGCTTCGCGTCGTCACTGACCGCACTCCCGCCCAGCGCCACCGTCCCGTCCTGCGAAAGCTTGTTCGGGTCGAGCAATTCCTTTGGCGGCTGCGCGAAATTGTCCGTCGTGTAGATCACGCTCTGATTCTGCAACCCGGAGTTCTTGGTGAAGAAATAACGCGCCTGTTTCTTCTCCGGCACACCGAACTTTTCATAATCCCACAACTCTTTGAGGCGTGCGTTGATCGCTGGCCGTTGCCGGATCGAATCGAGAAATTGGAACGTGAGCGCGTTCTCCGCCTCGATCCATTTGCGCGATTCCGGCGAGTCCGGATTCTCCAGCCAACGGTAGGGATCGGCCACTTTCGTCCCGTGATAATCATCCACCTGATTGCCCTTCTGCGCGGCCGGGTACTTGAGTTTCCCGGCTGAATCCAGAGCCTTCGCGCTAACGAAAAGCGAGGTCGAAAGAAGGAGCGAAAGAGCAAGAGCGGATCGTCGAATCATGAGCGGAAAATAGGTTGCTCGCCCGCCTTGTCCAAACTCCGGCGCGGTCAGGACGAGCCGGCGGTGCGCTCTCGTTTGCGGAACAAGGCGCGCTCGATTTTCCCCAGAGGCAGGCAATTCATCACGTCGCTTTTCGTGAGCCAGCCTTTCCGCGCCACGCCGACGCCGAACCATAATTCCTGCAGCTTCTCCACCCCGTGGGCGTCGGGATTGATGACGCATTTCACACCCTTCGCCTTGGCCAGCGGCCACCAGCGCCAGTCGAGGTCGAGACGCTTCGGCGCGGCGTTGATCTCGATCCAGGTGCCGGTTTCCGCAGCCGCCTCGATGATGGCGGGGATATCAACCGCGTACGGATTTCTTTTTAGCAGGAGGCGGCCGGTCGGGTGGGCCAGCATGGTGACATGCGGGTTGCTGATTGCGCGAATGATTCGCTCCGTCATTTCCGCTTCGGGGAGTTGGAAGGCAGAGTGGACCGACGCGACGACGTAATCGAGTTCGCCTAACGTTTCGTCGTCGAAGTCGAGCGAACCGTCGCGCAGGACGTCGCATTCCACGCCGGCGAAAAGACGAAACCCGTCGAAGCTCTCATTCAACTTCCGAATGGCTGCGACCTGAGCGCGGAGCCGGGCGCGATCGAGTCCGCCGGCCTGAGTGGAACTGCGACTGTGATCCGCGATCCCCAGATATTGGAGACCCAGCTCCTGCGCCGCAGCCGCCATTTCCTCGAGCGAATTGCGGCCATCGCTCGCGCTCGTGTGGCAATGGAACGTGCCGCGCAAATTCTCCGGCTCGAGCAACCGCGGCAGACGCCTTTCCGCCGCGGCCTCGATTTCGCCGCAATTTTCGCGCAGCTCCGGCGGCACGAAATCAAGACCGAGCGCCCGATACAATTCCGCTTCCTCGCGGACAGGTGGAATTTTCTCGGCCGGCTTTTTCTTCCGCGCCTCATTTTCCACCGGTGCGAGCCGGTATTCGTTCAGCGTCCAGCCGCGTTGCAGCGCGCGGTTGCGGAGCACGATGTTGTGCTCCTTGCTCCCCGTAAAATAACCGAGCGCGAACGGATATTCCGCGCCGCTCACGACACGCAGATCGGCCTGGATGCCGGAATGCAGGCGCACGCTCGTCTTCGTCGCGCCGCGTGCGATCACGCTTTCGACGAGCTCGTGCCTGACGAAAAACTCGGTGACCGCTTCCGGCTCCTTCGTTGCGACGATGAAATCGAGATCGCGCACGATTTCCTTTCGGCGCCGGTAACTTCCCGCCGCGCTTACTCGCAGCGCTGCGGGATGC
>JBBQHV010000241.1:0-3454 GCA_038324295.1 Chthoniobacterales bacterium | reverse complement strand
TTTGTGGGCGGGGGGGTCGGCCCCCGGGGGGTTTCACGGCGCCTGTTTTTCCCCCCCGCGGCGAACCCCCCCCGCCCAAACACCCCCGCCCGGCTATAACGTGCAGAATTACGATGTCTTTGTGATCGGCGCCGGCGCCGCCGGGCTGATGTGTGCCTTCACCGCCGGCCGGCGCGGACGCCGCGTCGCGCTCCTCGAGTATAGCGCGCGCGTCGGGTTGAAGATCGCGATCTCGGGCGGCGGTCGCTGCAACTTCACCAACCTCTTCGCCGCCCCGGAAAATTTTCTCTCCGCGAATCCGCGCTTCTGTGCTTCCGCCCTCGCCCGTTACACGCCTAACGACTTCATCGCTCTGGTCGAGAAACACCGGATCCTGTTTCACGAGAAAAAACTGGGACAGCTCTTCTGCGATCGGAGCTCGCGCGCGATCATCGAGATGCTCTTGGCTGAGTGCGCGATCGCCGGGGTGGAGGTGCGCTGCGGTTGCCGGGTCGAGTCGGTTGAAAAGCGGGAGCGCTTTTCGTTAGGCACGAATCGCGGCACGCTGGAATGCGACTCGCTCGTCATCGCCACCGGCGGGCTTTCGTTTCCGAAACTGGGCGCGTCCGACTTCGGTTATCGGCTCGCGGAGCAGTTCGGGCTCAAGCTCAGGCCGACCCGTCCGGGCCTCGTTCCCCTCACCCTCGCGGACGGCGCTTCCTTCGCGGAATTGAGCGGCATTTCCCTGCCCGTCGTCGCGCATACGGACGGCGCTTCCTTCGCGGAAGCGATGCTCCTGACGCATCGCGGCTTGAGCGGGCCGGCCATCCTGCAGGTCTCGTCGTTTTGGAAAAAGGGGGAGCCAGTCGAGCTCGATCTCCTGCCGGAAAAACCGGGCGGCGATTGGCTGCTGAGGCAGCGCGAATCGAAACAGAGCGCGCAGACCTTGCTCGAGCGCGAATGGCCGGCGCGCTTCGCGGAAGCCTGGTGCGCCCGCTTCGCGCCCGCCCGGCCGCTCGCCCAAACCCCGCGCGCGCAGCTCGAGCAGCTCGCCCGGCTCATCCATCGCTGGCCGGTTTTGCCTAACGACACCGAAGGTTACCCGAAAGCCGAGGTCACGGTCGGCGGGGTGGAGACGAGCGAACTCTCCTCCCGCACGCTGGAAGCGCGCCGCGTCCCCGGGCTCTACTTCATCGGGGAAGTGGTGGACGTGACCGGCTGGCTGGGCGGCTACAATTTCCAATGGGCCTGGGCGAGCGGGCACGCCGCTGGCGAGGTCGCCTGACGCGGCCCTCGCGCGTTCGTTAGGCGAGGCCTCACTCATCGCTCTCCTCCTCCCCCTTTCGCCTCCTCCGGGCGTGCGATTGCGGCTTGATTTTGCGACCGTGCCGCCGGGCGTAAACCTGGGTGAATTCCGCGCCGAAAAAGCAGATGAGCGCCGAATAATAAATCCAGACGAGGAGAACGGCGAAGGAGCCGGCCGCCCCGAAAGCGCTCCCCATCGCGGTCTGCCCGAGGTAAATCCCGATCAAATACTTGCCGCCGTTGAAGAGGACGGAAGTGACCGCGGCGCCGATCCAGACATCGCGCCACCCGATCTCCACGTCGGGAAGATATTTGTAGATCATCGCGAAGAGCAGAGCCACCACGATGAGTGAAATGACGCTGTTGCCGGCCTGCCAAAGCCACGGCACGCTCGGCAGCCACTCGGTCATGTAATCCTGGATCGCGCTCAGGGCCGCGCTCAGGACGAGCGAAACGAGGAGGAGAAATCCGACCCCGAGCGCAATCGAAAAGGAGCGCAGCCGATCGAGCACGTAATCGAGAATGAAACCGTGGCGCACTTCCACCTTCACGTTCCAGACGTGGTTGAGGGCGGATTGCAGCTCGGCAAAAACAACCGAGGCGCCGAGAAAGAGGGTGACGACGCCGACCGTGATGGCCCACGCTCCTTTGCCCAGGCCGGCGGAGGATTCCAGGACGGTGCGAATCGCGTCTGCTCCCTGCGAACCGACGAGCCGCTGGAGCTCGTGCACAACGCGATTGATCGCGGTCTGCCGCGCGAAAAAAAGGCTGGCGCTGCCGACCGCGATGAGGAGGACGGGCGCGACCGAGAAAATGGTGTAAAAGGCGAGCGAAGCGGCGAGGCGGAAAGTGTTGTCGTTCCACCATTCGGCCGCGGTGTTCTTGAGGAGTTCTGCGGCGGAGCGAAGTTTACTGGCGCTTTCCATTCTGTTTCTTAATCGCGACTCCGGCGGCAAAGCGTTCTGATTTTTGGAAAATTCGCCTAACGAGTGAAGTTGTAGCCGGGGGCGGTGACCCCGGCCGGGGGTTGGCTTTCGTCCTGGGAAGCCGGGGTCACCGCCCCCGGCTATAACAGGGTTTGGCTCGTCCTGCGAAGCCGGGGTCACCGCCCTCGGCTACAACAAATTTGTCAGCGCGCTTCGCCCGAAGCATGATCGGAAGGAGCGATGAAAACCTGGATCGGCACCTCCGGCTTCCAATACGCGGAATGGAAGGGAACGTTTTACCCGGAGGACCTGGCGGCGAGCAAGATGCTGCCCTATTTCGCGGAGCGGCTTTCCACGACCGAGATCAACTACACCTTTCACCGCATCCCCTCCCCGAAGACGATCGAGAACTGGACGCAGCTGACCCCGCAGAATTTTCGTTTCGCGCTGAAGGCGCCGCAGAAAATCACCCACTTCGCCAAGCTGCGCGATTGCGCGGATACGATCGGCTATTTCTGCCGGGTCGTCTCGGCCTTGGGCGAGCGGCTCGGGCCGGTCCTCTTCCAGTTGCCGCCCAATTTCAAGAAGGACGCCGACCGGCTGCGCGATTTCCTGCGCGAGCTGCCGACGATGCGCGCGGCTTTTGAGTTCCGGCACGCGTCGTGGCTAGACCAGGAAATTTTCGACCTTCTGAAATCGCACAACCTTGCCCTGTGCCTGGCGGACACGGAAAAGCTCGCCGCGCCGACCGCAGTGACGGCGGATTACGGTTATCTGCGCCTGCGGCGGGAAGACTACACGAGCGGCGATGTCGCGCGCTGGGCGGATTTCGTCAGGCAACAAGCCGCGAACTGGGAGGAAGCCTTCGTTTATTTCAAACACGAAGAAGCCGGCATCGGGCCGAAGCTCGCGCGGGAAATGATGCAGTTGCTGGCCTGAGGGTGAGAGGTCTCGCAGCGCGAGAAAGAAGCCACGGATGAACACGGATGTGCACGGATTAACCAGCCAAATCCGTGTTTCATCCGTGTTAATCAGTGGCCAAAATGGAGCGCGGCGCAAAATAATTTGGCAAGGCGACGGCGGCGGCGAATAGTCTCGGCACGTCGGGCCGTAGCACAGCTTGGTAGTGCGCTTGAATGGGGTTCAAGAGGTCGCGAGTTCGAATCTCGCCGGCCCGACCACTTCAAAATGCTGGTTTTACCAGTGTTCTGAGGTGATCGGTAAGTTTTGGAGGGGTAATTGAA
>JBBQHV010000240.1:0-3458 GCA_038324295.1 Chthoniobacterales bacterium | reverse complement strand
TTCGTTTTCGAGGCGCGTCCGCTCGGTCACGTCCTGGAGGATGAGCAGGTAATACGGGGCGCTTCCGAGCTCGAGGTTCTGCGCGGAAACAATCACTTCACGGATCTCGCCGGCCTGTGTCCGGATGGTGGTCGAGAAATTGCGCACCGCCTGATGGGTCGCGAGTTCTGCGGCGAGGTCTTCGGCGGTTCCTTCCGTGGCCCAGAGCGGGGTGTTGCTCGAGAGCGCCACTTCGCGGGTCGCGCCAAGGAGTTCGAGAAAGCTCGCGTTGACGTCGAGGTAACCAGGGCTGTCGGTTTGTCGGATGGCCATTGGCACGGGGCTGCCGTGGAAGGCTTTCGAGAAACGTTCTTCGCTGCAGCGGAGCGATTCCTCGGCGGCCGCGCGCTCCGCGACTTCGCCCACGAGCTTGGCGTTGGCCCGGCGCAATTCGCCGGTGCGCTGATTCACGAGCGCGTCGAGCTGCGCCATCTGCCGATTCGCGATCTGGGTGAGCTGCCATTTTTTCGCGAGCGCATGCGCCATCTGCAGGACCTCGACGTTATCGAACGGTTTTTTCAGGACGAGGACGTGGTCGGTGTTGCCCACCGCCTTGGCGATTTCGTCCCACGAATAATCGGAATAAGCGGTGCAGATGACCACTTGCAGGTCGGGGAATTCCCTCCAGATGTGGCCGATCGTCTCGATTCCGTCCCAGCCCGGCGGCATCCGCACGTCGATGAACGCCACTGCGTAAGGTGCATTGGCGGCGACCGCGGCGCGCACTTTTTCCAGACCCTCCTGGCCTTGGAAGGCGGAGTCGATCTGAAAACTCAATGCCTTGACCGACTCGGGCTCATCGCCAAAGAGGGCGGCTTCGTCGGCTTCCAGTTCGTCGGCAAGACCGACATCGACCGGGCCGAGGATTTTGCGAAAGTCTTCGTGGATGGACGGGTTATCGTCGATCACGAGAATGCGGCGGTTGACGGGTTCCTGACTGGTCGATTCGGTATTCATGCGTTTACGAGTTCAAGGGCGGGTTCGGTGATCGGGGCGAAATCGGAGGTAACAGGAAGCTCGAGCGTGAAGGTGGCGCCGCGCCGGACGCCAAGGCTGGCGACGGAGAGCGAGCCTCCCATGGAGTGCGCCGCGAGCGCGCCGCTGTGCAGCCCAAAGCCGTGGCCATCCGTGCGCGTCGTGAAGCCGTGGGAGAAAATGCGATCCAAATTTTCCGGCGGAATGCCGATGCCATTGTCGGCCACGACGATGCGGACCTTGCCTTCACTCGCGGGGGTGATCGAAATCGTGATTCGCTTGTCGATGCGTTGGACGTCGTCGAGCGCATACTTGGCGTTGCGGATCAGGTTGATCAGGATTTGCAACACCTTGTGCCGGTCCACCCGAATCAGCGGGACCGGGGAAAATTGCTTTTGCACGACGACGCCGTGGCGCTCGAAGGCGCCAATGTTCATCGCGATGGCGTCCTCGACCAAACGGTCGACCGGCAAATCCTCGAGGACGCCGCTAACTTTTGCGTAGCTCTGCTGCATGGCCACGACTTCCTTGATGTGCTCGATGTTGCGCCCGAGCTGGTCGACTTCGCGGAGCAGTTCAATGTTTTCCGCGACGAAAAACTCTCCGAGCTTGGCCAGATAACCGGGCAGCTTTTGCCCGTTCGGATCGCTTGTCAGGTAAGTGGCGAGATCGCCGTTGCGCGAGGTGAGAAGCGCGGCCGCTTTCCCGAGCTTGGAGACCTTCGAGCGCCGCAGTTTTTCCACGACGAGCCCGGCGGAAACGTTCACGCTATTGAGCACGTTGCCGACATTGTGGAGGACGCCGGTCGCGACCTCGGCCATCCCGGCCAGACGCGAGGTCTCGAGCAACCGCTGCTGCGTTTCGCGCAACGCTTCCTCCCCTTGCCGCCGCTCGGCGATGTCGCGCATCACGGAGGAGAAATATTCCAGTTTTCCGTCGGCGTTCTTGTGCGCGATCAACACCTGGGAGACGGGAATCACGCGGCCGCCGGAGCCGAGCACGGCTGTCTCTCCGGTCCACGATCCATTTGCCACCGCGCCGGGAAAGCCCTCTTTGGTGATGAGTTCGGCCGCCCAGGCGGGATGGAAATCGAGGACTTTCAGCGCCGTGATATCCTTGTCCTCAGCGAGGCCGAGGATCTCATGGCCCGCGCGATTGAGATAAAGCACGGTCCCGTCGGGGTCGGCACTGCTCACGAGATCCGGGGTCGCTTCAAGGATCGCGGTGAGACGTTCGTGGGCCGCTTCGGCGCGTTCGCGTTCGCTGATCTCGCGTTGGAGCGCGTCGATCTGCTCCTGCAATTTGGCCTGGGCGCCTTGCAAAGCGCTATCCTGTGTTTGGATTTGCGCGAGCATTTGATTGAAGGCATCGGTCAACACGCCGAGCTCATCGCCACGGGCGTTGGGCGCGCGGACGGAATAGTCCTTCTGGTCTGCGATCGTCCTCACGGTGCCAGCGAGGTTGAGAATCGGATCGGTGATGAAACGCTGGAACCGACTCGAAAGCACGTAGGCGCAGAGGAGCGAGGCGGCGAGAACGAGGGCGAAGATACCGCCGAAAAGGCGAAGAAGCTGTGCCGTCATGGCCTGCATATCAGCCAGCAGGAAAAGAGTGCCTTCGCGCTTGCCATTGAGCAAAACAGGTTGCGTGAGCAGGATGCGGTTGCCGTGAATCTGGAACCCGGCGTCCGATTGCGCCGACCTGATCTCGATCTCGTCGCGCGCCGCGCCAAAAAACGCCAGCCGTTGCCCGTCCTTCAATTCCAGGCGCGCGCTCACGATTTGCGGCATCGTCTTTAACCCGGAAAGGATTTGCCCGGCCGCGTCCTCGTCTTTGAACATGACAGCAGCGGCGCAATCGTGCGCCGTGATCTCACCCACGACGGCGAGCTCGTGCGCCGATTGCTGGCGCAAAGTGTAGGCTTGGAAGTAGAAAAGCGCGGCGAAGGCGAGGGACAACACCACTCCCGAGATCAGCATGATCACGAGCATGATCTTTTGCCGGATGGGGCGATCGCGGAGCTTTAACATGGCAGTATCGAGGTGCTTGTAGCTACTTTTGAGCCCGGCCGAAAAAAATTTAGCCGAGGTGGAGTAGGAAAACCTGCCGCACGAGGCTGAATGGAGGCGGTGGAACGTCTTCTGCTTTCACTGATTACACCGGTAGGACCAACTTGATGAATTTCAGCACAGCCGAGGTGGTCGATCAGAAAAAGCCGTCACCCACCGCACCCGACAAACGACGAGGAACGGCCCGTCTCCAGACGGGTCCGAGGCGCCGGAAGAGTGTCAGGGTCATCGCGTTGACCGCCATTGCCCTGGGACTCGGCCTTGAGCTTTGGAGTCTCTCGCTGCGGCTCGCCCCTCAGATCACTGCCCATTCTTCGGCGGAGTCGGCCTACATGGCGTCGTTTCCGGAGAAATCCATCGCGGTGCTGCCTTTCG
>JBBQHV010000239.1:0-3458 GCA_038324295.1 Chthoniobacterales bacterium | reverse complement strand
AGACCGTGACTGACGGCTCGTTATCGACTGCCAGAATATTGAAGGGTCCCTCCATTTGTGAACTTCAGCATAAGCACTGTCCGTACCGGGTCGGCCGGAGAATGCCCCGGACGCGCTGGTGCGGATTCGTTTTACCGCGAGCTATTTTCGTTAGGGGGCCCAGGAAAATTCCCGCGCTCCCGACTCGCGATCGTCGATGTTTGTCATCGGCGCGAGCGGCTCGCTTATTGGATCGGCCAGTCTTGAGGCGGCGGCTGGCTGCTTGTGGCATGTATCGGAGCCGGGCTCGGCGCGTTTTCGTTAGGCCTGTTTCTCCTTTGCGACCGGCCGGAGGCTCGATGACGCTTTCAGTGGGATGCTCTGCTGGCAGATGTTTTCTCGTGCAGGCGCGGTGAAACCACTTGGAAGTGGCCGAGGAAGGGTGAGTATGGACACGTTATGGGAAACAGCCAAGGCAGAGACAACGTCAGGAAACGCGCCTCGCGTCGCAAGAAAACCGAGCGGCTTGCGCTTGCCAAGAAAACCAAAAAGAAGGCGACAAAGTAGCGCCGCTAGCATCACACACCGGCGTGCCTAGCTCGGGTCGCGAGCGAGCTGGCCGGCTTTGATGAAAGCGATCGCGAGCAATCGAATTTAAGTGGGAAAAAGAGAAGCAGCTGCTGCGCGGCGCCCCAGGCTGTTGGTGCTGGTCGATGAATCGAACATCGGCAGCTCCGTCCGCACCGCCGGGCGCGGCCTGGATTGGCTGCAGCTGCGGAATTTCCTGGCCGGACCCGAGAGCGGGCGCGAGCTGATCGAGATGGTGGTCTATGCCGGTCTCCCGCCGGCGATTCCTCTTTGGCAGGACGAGCGGGATAAGAAGAACAAGTTCATGCACTGGCTTCGCTCCAACGGATTTCTTGTTATGACCAAGGACGGCGCGCCGGCCGAGGAAGGTCATTACAAAGCGAACGTGGACGTCCTGATGGCGCTCGATGGCCTGGAGTTGGCGACCGAGATGGAGCCTGACGTCGTCGTGCTTGTAACTGGTGACGCGGATTTTGCCGATCTCGCGATCAAGCTGCGCCGGCGCGGAATTCGTGTGGAGGTCGCGTCGGTCGCGCAAAATCTTGGGAATACCCTGCGCTCAGCCGCCAACACGGTGATCGATCTGGCGCCGTTGTTTCGCTCGTTCGATTTGGCGCCGATACCGGATGGGCCGTCCCCGAGGCGAAAGCGCCCCTAACGAGGCCATCTCGCCAGGTCGCAACCGTAAGGGCGCATCTTCTCCGCACTCGTCGGGCAAGACCGAATCTTATCCCGAAGAGATGAAGGGAAGTGGGCCTAACGAAACGGCAGGAGTCAGTTGCCAGGACGAGCGTAACCGCCGCCCAAACCCGTGTTGGCAGGTTGGTTCAAGGGGTTGGCGCTGGAACTGCGCTGGGTCGTCGAAGTCGTCGTGCTCGTGGTGGTGGAAGACGGCGTGTCGCTGGTAGCGCAGCCTGAGAGAACGAAACCGGCGGCGAGAGCAAGACCAAGGAGATAAGAAGTGATTTTCATTTCATTTGTATCGTAGTTCATCGGTCAATGGGGCGGGTTTTTTTGCGCGTTGCGAGAGGAATTGGAAGCGCTCTCCGCCTGGAATTTTTCGTTTCAGGACTTAAGTTGCAGCGTGATTGAAGGGAGAGACATCGCAGTCTGGGCGGCCTCAGCTTTTCTTGCCGTCGGGATCGGATGGAGTCGTTATGCAAAAACAAAGGCGCGCAACGATCTCGCCCGGCAGATGGCCGCGATGGATCCGGCGCGTCGGGCGAAGATGTTGAGCCGCTTGAACCCGAAAGTGGCGATGGAAGTGCGCCAGGATTTGCTGGAGCGCTTCCAGATCATGAGCTGATCAGCGAGCGCGGAGGCTGGCTTTGCGAAGAGAGCGAAAAGCAAAGAATTATTTGCTTGCCCGCTAATATTCGTTGGGCGTAAAAAAGTGACCATGAAAATCAATGCGATTGGGCTCCTCATGGTCGTTTGTCTCTCAAGCGTCTCTCCAGCATCAGGGGCCGGGAAAGTTCGGACGATCGGTGACATTCACGCCATTCCCACACGCGTCTTGAAAAGAACAATCAGCCCGACGCTTTATCAGGGGTTGCTCGTCTCTCCGGTCGAAGCGTGGATTGAGGTGCGCGGCCAATTAAGTGGCACGCACATTTATGGCGCGAGAGTCATTCACTCCGAAGACAATGGCGCCTACGATCAGTACGCGCTGCAGCTGGCCCGGGACTGGCAGATTTCCGGACATTACCAATTGGATAAAATCAGTCCCACCGCGCCCGTTATCTTTAATGTGCTCATTTACGAGATCGCCGATGGAACGATGGCGGTTTCTTTCCCTTGCTTTGAAGAAGCAGGCGGAGAGCAACTGGAATACTACGGCTATGCAAAGCTGGCCGTGCAGCAAATCGACGGCAAATGGACTGACTTAAAGATGCCGGAAAGGCCTTTGGCCACGGGCCACCATTCGATAGTTTCCGGTAACGGGTGGGCCGTTCGAGACGGCCTCCGCAACAACTTCGAGCTGGAAATGCTGATGTGTAAGGGGATCAGCTCTCGTTAGCGCACCAGCTACTGTCACTCGGCTGCGACTCGGAAGCTGAAGCTGCCCTTGCTCACGTGCAGATCTTGCGCGACCGCGCTCCAGCTCACTTTGTAAACGCCCGGACCAAGGTTCGCGGACACGGAAAGATGCACGAGCGCGGGCTGCTTCTTATCGGCATGCAGATCCTGCCCGTCGATTTCTTTTCCGGAAGCATCGCGCACTTTCACCGTGCTCAACTGCACTTTGATTGGTTCGGTGAACCACATCTTTATTTCGTTAGGAGATTGGGGAAGCGTCGCGCCATCCTTCGGATCCGAGCGTTCGAGGCTGGAATGGGCCAGCGCCGCCGGCGTGGCGCAGACGCAAAGGAGGGCGAGAAAGAGAAGCTGGCGTTTCATTTCCCGAGTAAAACGATCGGGCCCTCGGCCTTGGTCACGCCGCCTTTGCGTTCCAGACTGATGGCGAATCCCGTGGCCTCGCGGATCGGCGCATCCGGCTGGAACGGGACGCTCAAGGTGCCGTCATTCGAAACATGGAAGGTCCCGGCGCCGACCGGGTCTTTGTATTTCGGATCGACCATCCAAAGCTGATAGTCGCGATTCTTCTCGTTCCGCGGCAGCTGGGTCACTCGCAGGATGCCTCGCTGTTTTTTCTCATCCCAGACCACGACCGCATTGGCGTTCGGCGCGCTTTTCAGTTGCGAGCTGAGCGAGGCGATCTGGACTTGCGCGAGGACATCCCGCTGTTCGAGCTGAGTAACCCGATTCTGTAATCCCATCCGTTCCGCGATGAGGTAGGAACAGGCGATGGCGAGGCCCGCCGCGATCGCCCACGGCACCCAGCTTCTTTGGCGCGGGAAGGCGGCCACCTTGCCGGCGCTGACCGTTCC
>JBBQHV010000238.1:0-3460 GCA_038324295.1 Chthoniobacterales bacterium | reverse complement strand
CGGCCTGATTCTGGACAAGACGATCGGGTTCAATCTTTCGCTCTCCTCGCTTCGCAGCCTAACGAGCAAAGGGTTGATCGATCGCGGACGCGAATTCCAGCGCAACAGCGAATTTTTTCAATCCTTGCGCGTGAAGGCGCCGACGCTCGAAGCGCTCGCGGGGAAGCTTTCCGGCGGCAATCAGCAGAAGGTGGTGGTCGGGAAAGCTCTCATGACCGAGCCGCGCGTGATTTTTCTCGACGAACCGACGCGCGGCATCGATGTGGGAGCGAAGCTGGAAATTTACGAGATCATCAATCGACTGACCGACGCCGGGAAGGCGGTCGTGCTCGTCTCGAGCGAATTGCCGGAGCTGATGGGCATGAGCGATCGCATCCTTATGCTCCAGGAAGGGCGCATCGGCGGCGAATTTACGCGTGCGGAAGCGACGCAGGAAAAACTCCTGGCCGCCGCCATGGGCCAATCCGAGGTGCAACTAACCTAGGCCATGGAAAAAGGAAAATCGCTCCGCGACTTCTCGTTAGTCATCGCACTTCTCGTCATCTGCGGCTTCTTCGCGGCCGTTTCGCCGCAGTTTTTGGGAGCGCGGAATCTCTCCCTCCTCATGACGGAATTGTCGATCACCGCCACGCTCGCGCTCGGGATGCTGCTCGTGATTCTTCCGGGACACATCGATCTGTCCGTCGGAAGCGGGGTTGGGCTTCTCGGCGGAATCGCGAGCGTGCTCGTCTTTGAGCACGGCTGGCCGGCGCCGGTCGCGATGAGCGTCGCCTTGGTCACGGGACTTCTGATCTGGTATTGCATGGGCAATCTGGTCGTTAGGCAGGGGATGCCCGCTTTCATTATTACGCTAGGCGGATTGCTCGTCTTTAAGGGATTTTTCTGGCTCGTGATTCATAACTCGACCATCCCCATCGTCCAGGGTGGCCGCTCCAATCTTTACTCTATCCTCACGACTTACTACCTTCCTCCGCTGCTCGGCTATGCCCTCGCCACGGCAGTCGTGGTCCTCCTGGTGTGGGCGCAGGTTCGCGCGCGCAAAGCCCGACAGAAACATGGGTTTCCTCTCGAAAGTGGAGAGTTGCTCTTTCTCAAACTCTTCCTCACCGCCCAGCTGATTTTCCTCTTCGTCATCGTGACGAACCAGTTTCGCGGCATCCCGCTCCCGGCCGTGATTCTCGGCTTTATCGCCTTTGTTATTCACGTCCTCACGACCCACACACCGTTCGGACGCTATCTCTATGCGATCG
Organism: Chthoniobacterales bacterium; assembly: GCA_038324295.1. Taxonomy (GTDB): domain Bacteria; phylum Verrucomicrobiota; class Verrucomicrobiia; order Chthoniobacterales; family UBA10450; genus Palsa-1392. The sequence goes on along the minus strand of JBBQHV010000238.1, from coordinate 2,210 downwards.
GCGGGAATGAGGAGGCGGCCGTTATCTCGGGCATTCCGGTGGAGAAAGTCGTGATCGGTGCTTTTACCATCATGGGAGCGATCGTGGCTATCACTGGGTTCATGCAAACTTCCTACTCCGGCGCTTCGACGACCACCGTCGGCGACCTGATGGAACTCGACGCGATTGCTGCCTGTGTCATTGGTGGTGTCAGCTTAAAGGGTGGGCGTGGCACCGTCATGGGAGTGCTCTTCGGCGCTTTTATCATGGCATGCCTGCTCAACGGAATGACGCTTCTTGCGGTATCCCCAGAATACAAATTCATCGCGCGAGGCACAGTCTTGTCACTGGCCGTCTGGATGGATGTTCGTCTCGCGCGCTGAGGCCTCGTGCAGGAGCCTTTGAGTTTTGACGCATCAATCTGGAGGGTCGAGCGAGACCGCGGCGTCGCGGGAGCTCCGCCCTCCAACGACTCACTGCGCTAGCGCTTCTTCGGGTCAATCGTCAGATTGGTGCTCCCGGAAAAATCGCCGGACGCGACTAATTCTCCGATGTCGGTCACGAGCCGGACGGTGAGCCGGCGTGGTCGCGGCGGAAAATCGCCTTCCGTCTGTTTGGCGGCGACGTGAATCGTTCGATCGCCTTGATGAAGGCGAAAACGGGTCAAGGCATAGTGGCCCTGCTTGTAGGCAAAGCCATCGCCCGCGTCTTCATAGAGCCAGCCCTCAGCGTCGCCGTTCTGATCGGGAGAAGCGAGGAGCGTAAGTGTTCCAAGATCATATTCGCCGGTGTGCTGGATCGGCTCGCCAAGCGGAACAGCGGCGCCAGGGCGAATTTTGACCGTGGGTTGGAATCCATCATTCTCGTCGCTTCCGCCAAGGAGATGAGTCTCGCGCCATTTCTCCCTGGGTAGCGTCACGTTTTTTGCCCAACGCGGCACCACGAGAAGATCGCCGCCGACCAGAAAAGCCTGCTCCTCCTTGCGCAAGCGCGGGTCGGCGGGATCGGCGAAAAAAACGGGGCGCATGACGGGAAGGCCATCCACTGAAGCCTCCCGAAAAAGTGTGTAGAGATAGGGCAGGAGGCGGTAGCGGCGAGTGAGGGCGGTGCGCGCGACCGCTTCGATCCTAGCGCCGAACTCCCATGGCTCCTGATTGGGCATGCCTTTGGCTTTATGAGCCCGGGCGAAGGGATAGAATGCGCCTAACGAGATCCAATTGCCGAAAAGATCCGGCGTCGCCACCTTCTCATACCCTCCGATATCCGGCCCGCTGATCGGCTGCCCGGACAAGCCGAGATTGATCGACATGGGAATGGAAAGCTTCAAGTTTTCCCAGGTGGCAACGTTGTCACCCGTCCAGGTCGCGGCGTAGCGCTGGCCGCCGAGGTAGTTGTCGCGGGTCAGAACGAAAGGTCTCTTCTCAGGCCGGGCCGCAAGGACGCCTTCGCGAGACGCTCGCACCATCTCCATGCCATAGACGTTATGATAGCGAGTGTGCGGACCAGGCGGAATCCCAGCGCCGCCGCGGTGATGGTTATCCTGCGGCATGCTGTGGTCCGGTCCGTCGAAAACCGCCGGCTCGTTCATGTCGTTCCAGATCCCATCTATTCCGGTAGCCAGAAAATCCTTGTAGAGGCCGCCCCACCAGGCGCGAGTTTCCGGCATCGTGAAATCGGGAAACACACACTGACCGGGCCAGACTTCTCCGTGGAAATCCTTTCCATCCGCCGCCTTCACCCAAAGATCGCGCGCCGTCCCGCTATCATAGACCGAGTAACCCTTCTCGATCTTCACGCCCGGGTCGACCATCCAGACCGACTTAAACCCATGTTCGTGGAGATAGCTATTTGTGGCGGAAGGATCGGGAAAATAGTTGGGATCGAAGGTAAAGATCTTGAAGTGATCCATGAAGTCGATGTCCACCCAGATGACGTCGCAAGGCAGCTGCCGTTTGCGGAATTCATCGGCGATCTGGCGCACGCGAGCGTCCGGATAATAGGAATATCGGCACTGCTGAAATCCGAGACTCCACAAGGGCGGGAGGGGGATGGTTCCGGTCAGTTCGGCCAGACCCCTAACAACCTGCTGGGGTGAGGATCGATCGATCACGATGACGCGACAGGGCGGTCCCTCACTTTGCAGTTCGATTGTGCTGTCGGTGCATTGCAACTCGGCGCGCCAGGTGGTGTCGAAAAGGACGCCAAAGGCGCTTCCATCCGCGCGCACCCCC
>JBBQHV010000237.1:0-3475 GCA_038324295.1 Chthoniobacterales bacterium | reverse complement strand
CACCTTGCCCTGCTCCCGCAGGGACAGGTGGAACGCCGCCGACGGGTCCTCGGCATGGTCAGGCAGATGGACGCGGAAGGCTTCGGCAACTGCAGCAACATCTTCGAGTGCGAAGCGGTCTGCCCGGCTGAGGTCAGCGTCGGCTTCATCGCGAAGATGAACCGCGAGTACGCTGTCGCCAGTCTGCGCGAGCGTGTCGGCGAATAGGATCGTTACCGGCTGGACTGAAACGCTAGCGCGAGGCGGCGCCGACGAATGTGGCGGATAACAAAGCGGTTGCTCGGCCCGCTTTTTGCTACATACTCGTGCCTGGTCAGCCGGATGGTTTTGCTGACCAGGAAAAAATCCGCTTCGCGCCTCGACGAAGTGTAACCGCCGAAGGCTTGGCGGCGTCATTAATTGAATCAAGCGGATGAAACCGAAATTCTCTTCTCATTTTGTAGCTTTCTTTTTTGCCTTTGCGCTCGCCGCCTTCGCGAGTCTTCCGCAGGCGGTTCAGGCGCAGTCCCCGACCGAGACCTATGGCATCGCACCCGACGGCGCGATCTTGCAATGGGTCGTCCATAAACCGGCCGGAACTGGCCCGTGGCCGGTGGCGCTCGTGATCCATGGGGGCGGGTTCCATGGAGGAGGACCCAACGCCACCGACCTGGACGCAGCGGCGCAAGATCTCGCCAATGCCGGCTATCTCGCCCTCTCGATTACTTATCGACTCGATCTCGATAAGCTACCGGGGCAAACCTCCGATGGCGGTATTCCCCAGCAGACCGACGATTGCAAAATGGCGGTGCGCGCGGCCCGGGCCCGGCCCGACTGCAACGGTCAGGTCGTGGCCGTCGGCGGTTCGGCGGGCGGATCCCATGCTGCCTTCCTCGCTGTCACCGGCACACCGGGTGACGACAAGGTCGATGCCGCAGTCTGCCTTTCGGCCGCCACGGATTTCGGTGATTGGACACCGGACCCGAACATCGCTGCCTTCAAAGACGCGGTCACGGCGTATTGCCGAGTCCCAGACGTGGACCCGCCTTCTCCGCTCAGCCTGGCAACCTTGCGCGGAGCTTCTCCGGCACACCAGACGATTACTTCGACCTCGGTCGCGCCGATGTTTCTGGTGGCTTCGGTGAATGACCCGATGCCGCATACTCAATTGCCCGATATGGTGGGCGCTTTGCAGGCCGGTGGAAATATCGTAACCACCTACCCCGTCCTCTCGCGCTACGAACAGCTGATCATCCCCGGCGACCTCCACGAATTCGCCTACTGGGATTACCCGGACGCGACCGTCAAAAATGCTTCGATTGCATTTCTCAACGCTGCCCTCGCGCAAGTGCCGGCGTCCGCTCCGGCCCAACTCCTCAATATCTCTTCCCGTCTCCAGGTGCAGACCGGCGATCGAGTGTTGGTCGCGGGATTCATCATCAACGGTGCGGTCCCGAAGAAGGTCATCATCCGCGGGTTGGGTCCTTCTTTGCAGGGCGCCGGCGGCGCGCTCGCCGATCCCGTGCTCGAGCTGCATGGCGCCGGCGGTTCGCTCATCACCACGAACGATAATTGGCAGGACACGCAGAAGTCGCAGATTGAGGCCACAGGCATCCCACCCAGCAGCGCCCTCGAGTCCGCCATTGTGGCCACGCTCCCGCCCGGTCCGTATACGGCTGTCCTCAGTGGAAAAAACGGCGGGATCGGAGTCGGCCTCGTCGAAGTTTACGATTTAGACGCCACTCCCGGTAACAGCCTTGCCAACATCAGTACCCGCGGCCTGGTCGAGACCGGCAACAATGTCATCATCAGTGGCTTCATTCTCGGCGGCACCCTCGGCGACGATACCATCCTCGTTCGAGCGCTCGGCCCTTCCCTCGGAGGCGACGGCGTCGCCAATGCTCTGGCCGATCCGATTCTGTCGGTTTACAACGACGAAGGGACGCAGGTTGCCTCAAACGACAACTGGCAGGCGACGCAGCAACGCGCAATCCAGGACGCCGGACTGGCCCCGACCAACCCCTCGGAGGCCGCCCTCCTCATAACTCTTCCGCCAGGTAACTACACGGCTTTGGTCGCGGGAGTGAACGGCGCTACTGGCGTGGGATTGATCGAAGTCTACGACCTCCACCGGAAGTAAGACCGGCTGATTTCGGTCGGTAGGCCTCGCCGCGCCGATGACGCCCACCTGCTCGCGGGGAATAGTCAAGATCGCCGGGCCATGATAGGATCGCCAGTCATGGGAGCTGGTCGGCCTCTATCCCTCGCGGCCGGCTCCAATCGCGACAAACCTATGGTCTCGGCAATGAAAAGGCTTCTGGATCTCGTCGGGCGCCAGCCGCGAATCGCGATCTTCGCCGAAGCGCTTCTCTTCGCCCTTGGGGTGGGAGCGCTCGACTACGTCTCCGGCTATGACGTGAGCATGTTTGTCTTTTACGGCGTGCCCATCCTGGCGGTGGCCTGGTGGTGCGACTGGAAGGGCGCTCTCGCCCTCGCGCTCATCTGTGCGGTCATCTGGTGGTGGGCCGACTCGCTCACCGGGCATGTTTATGAGCACGGCTGGATCCGCATCTGGGAACCGACGGCGCGCTTTGGTTATTTTGGGTTTGTCGCCATCGCCGGCTCGGCGCTTCGAAAACAACGCGACGCCACCTACGCTCGCATTGCGTTGCTGGAGCATTCGCAACGTTTAGAACGCCAGATCATCAAAATCAGCGAGCGCGAGCAGCGTCGGATCGGGCGCGATCTGCACGACGGGCTCTGCCAATATTTTGCGGCCGTGGGATGCGCGGCCGCTTCCTTGAAGTCGGATTTGGACCACGCCGGCCGGAGCGAAGAAGCGGCCGTCGCTGAAGAACTGACGGAGCTCCTCGAGCAGGGTGTCGTCCACACGCGCGAACTGGCGCGGAGCCTCGTGCCGGTGCAGATGCACGAGGCCGGGCTCGCCGCCGCCCTCGAGCAACTGGCCGCTTCGGTCTCACGACTGCAAAATGTGAGCTGCACCTTTTTCTCCGAAGGCGGGACGACGTTTCGGGCCCCACCCCTGGCGACTCATCTTTATCGGATCGCGCAGGAAGCGATCCAGAATGCGATTCGGCATGGCGGCGCGCAGAATATCCAGATCCGCCTGCGGACCGACGGCGAGACCGCGACCTTGCACGTGATCGATAACGGCACGGGGATTGCCCGGAAGCGCGAGGAATCCGACGGGATGGGACTCAGCATCATGAACTATCGCGCGCGCATCGTGGGAGGAACCCTCCAGGTGACCTCTCCGAAGAGCGGCGGCACGAGCGTCACCTGCACCTTTCCCAGGACAAGTCTGGCCGCTGAAGCAAATGGCGAAAGTGCGTAATTCCGGGAAGGCCAAAGTCGTGATCGTGGAAGATCATCCGATGTTCCGCGAACGGCTCGCCCAGCTGATCGACAAAGAGCCGGACATGATCGTTTCCGGCGAGGCCGATAACATCCAGGACGGCTTCCAGCTCGTCGTTCA
>JBBQHV010000236.1:0-3477 GCA_038324295.1 Chthoniobacterales bacterium | reverse complement strand
TCGAGAAATTCGAGCTCGATCAGGAACTGCGCCTCGAGCAGTTCTCCGCCCGCTTTGCGGATGAGCGCGGCCGCCGCCGCGGAAGTCCCGCCCGTCGCGAGCAAGTCGTCGATCAGGACGATCTTTTCGCCCGGCTCGATGCTGTCGACGTGCATCTCCATTTCGGCGTCGCCGTATTCCAATGAGTAGGCGGCGCTCTCCGTCTTGAAAGGGAGCTTTCCCTTTTTCCGGATCGGGACGAAGCCGACCTCGAGCGCGTAGGCCACTGCGGACCCGAAAAGAAATCCGCGCGCATCGATTCCGACCACTTTGTCGACCGCGAGGGTGCGGCATCTTTCCAGGAAACACTCGATCGAATCGCGGAAGAGGGTCGCATCCACCAGGATCGGGGTGATGTCCTTGAAGACGATGCCGTGCTTCGGGAAATTGGGCACGTCGCGCACCGCCGCGCGCAAGCGATCGACTGACTCAGCAACCATGGCGGCAGGCTAGCGGGTTGGCGGAAATCGTCAATCGATCTGGCATCGCTTACCGCCGCCGGACGCCGAGGAGGACGCGGCGCAGAGGAGAACCGGGCGAAGGTGAGCCGGATCACTTCTCGACGAAGCGCAAACCGGCCTTCTGCACTTCCTGATAGGGGAGGAGCCAGACGAGCGATTCGTCGTGCAGATCGACGACCTGGATGCGGTTGCCCCACGGATCGTGGAAGTCGCAGCGGAATCGCGGCTCGAGCTTCAGCTTGTATTTGCGGGTGATTTTGTCGCGCACTTCCTCGAGCTGCTTTTCGTCGCGCACCATCAGGCCGAAATGCCTCGTCCGATCGGGCTGGAGTTTTTCGACTTCGAAGAGGGCGAGGAATTGGTGTTCGCCGAGTTTGAAAAAGGCGTCGCCCTCGCCGGCGTCCATCTTCTCGAGATTGAAAACATCGCGGTAAAACGCGATCGCCTTTTCGATGTCGTCCACTTCGATGGCGAGGTGGTTGCAGCCGTAAACTTGCACGCTCATCGCGCACGATAGCGCACTTCTCGAGAGATGACCGCGTAGCTTGTAGCGGCGGTCTGTGACCGTCGCAAATCTCGGCTTGGATCGACGCGTTCGACGGTCATAGACCGCCGCTACAGGGCGCGCGCCTAACGAATCTTTTCCGAAAGGGTGAAGCTGTCGCCGCTGTCGCTATCGATGCGCACGCTGACGGAGGCGTCGCTCGGATCTTCGCCGGCGTGGCTGCGCAGCCATTCGCGGCGCGCGCGCTTGCGCAGCCGCTCGTAAACCTTGTCGAGATTGCGCATCAAGGCCTGGGTCTCGGGATGATCTTCAATCTTCCCGGGTTTCGCCTTCGGCCGAGCCGGACTCTTGCTCCGGCCGGGGCGATGGTGCGGCAACCTTTTCATGTCGGTCCCCGGAAAAGCAGGAAGCGGGCCCCACCCTTCTCGCGGAAGGCCGATTGCCAAGGCTGCGGCCCGCTTTTAGACTCGCTTCCCCATGGACCGCGAGTTCCTCATCGTCTCCACATTATGTTTTTTCCTCGCCATGGTCCGGACCGTGGTGGCGATCCGCGCGGGCAACTATCGACCGGCCGGCTTTAACTTTTTCGCGATCGGCCTCGGCTTCGTTTTCCAGACAATTTTTCTTTCCGTGCGCGGCCATGCGCTCGGGCGTTGTCCGATCACCAATCTCTTCGAAGTCTTCATCTTTCTCGCCTGGTCGGTCTCGCTCATTTACCTGCTCGTCGGCCCGGCCTATCGGCTCTCCCTGATGGGGGCCTTCACCGCGCCGCTGGTTTTCGGCTTGCAAACCTTTGCCCTCCTCGCGCCGATCGATGTGCTGCATCCGCTCCGCCGCACCCCGAGGCCGTGGCTCGAATTTCACGCCTCGATTTCCCTCATCGCCTATGGGGCCTTCGCGCTCGCCTGCGTCGCGGGTCTGATGTATCTCGTGCAGGAGCGCCAGCTGAAACGGCGCCAGCTCAACTCGATGTTTTATCATTTCCCGCCGCTGACCGATCTCTTCGCGGCGATCACCCGGCTCGTCTGGCTCGGGTTTTTCCTTCTCACCCTCGGGATTATTGCCGGATTCTTCACCGGCGCGCCGCTCCCTTACGGAAAGGTCGCGTGGTCGTTAGGCGTGTGGATCTTCTACGCCGCCATCCTCCTCGCCCGGCATCTCGGCACGACCGCGCCGCGTTGGATCGCGGCCCTTTGCGTGGTCGCATTCAGCGCGGCCCTCACTCTCCTCTGGGGCATCACCTTTCTCGCGCAGACCCACTCGCTCTGATGAACCTCTTCTGCGTCGGCCTCAGCCATCACACCGCCAATGTGGAAACGCGGGAGCGTTTCGTCGGCCATGCGGAGGTCGATCGCATCCTGCGGGAGACGGCCGGTTGCGCGGAAGCGCTCCTGCTCACGACCTGCAATCGCGTCGAAGTCTACGCGGCTTCCGCCGAATCGGTGCCGACCGAGCGGATCGCGCATTGTCTGGTCGCCGCCGGATCGACCCCGCAAGGTGACGAAGTCGAGGCGTTTTATCGCCACGAGGCGCAGCAGTGCGTCCGGCATCTTTTCCGGGTCGCCTCGGGTCTGGATTCGATGGTTATCGGCGAAACCGAAATTCTCGGCCAGGCCAAGAAAGCCTACGCCGCGGCGCGCGAATCGGGCGCGGCCGGACCGTTCCTGCATCGACTTTTCCAGCGCGCCTTTCGCGTCGCGAAGCAGGTGCGCACCCGGACCGATATTACACGCGGCGCGGTCTCGGTCGGTTCGGTCGCGGTCGATCTGGCGGAACAAATTTTCGGCAATTTCGAATCACGCAAAGTGTTGTTGTTAGGCGCGGGGGAAGCGAGTGAGCGGACGGCGCGCGCGCTCGTGAAACGCGGGGTGCGCGACCTGCGGGTGAGCAACCGTTCGGTCGAGCGCGCGGAAGCGCTGGCGGCACTCGTTGGCGGCCGGCCGGTGGCGATGGAGAGTTGGGAATCGCACTGTCGCGAGGTGGATATCCTGATTTCCTCTACCGCCGCGACCACGCCGATCGTGACCCGGGAAAATCTCGGGCCGCTCCTGCACGACCGGCTCGATCGTCCGCTCTTTATCATCGACATCGCGGTCCCGCGCGACGTCGCCCCGGACGTGAACGAGATGGAAGGCGTCTTTCTTTACGACATCGATTCGCTCCGATCGATCGCGCAACAATCCCTCGTCCAGCGCCGGGAACAGATCGCGGCCGGGGAGGAGATCATCGCCGCGCACGTGGACGATTTCAGCGGCTGGTTCACCTCGGCCCGGGCGCGGCGCGAAGGCGCGGCCCTCGCCCTGCGACCTTCGGAGTCCTGAGTGGACGCGCCGGCTCGGATCGTTCTGGGTTCGCGCGGGAGCGAGCTGGCGCTGGCCCAGACGCGACTGGTCGAGCAGGCGCTGCGGCGGGTCTGGCCGGAATTGGAAATCGCGGTCGAGATCATCCGGACGAGCGGGGACGAAAGCGCGG
>JBBQHV010000235.1:0-3540 GCA_038324295.1 Chthoniobacterales bacterium | reverse complement strand
GGATGCAATTCATGGACGACGCCATCTGGGCCTTGCTCCAGCAGGGCGTCGTCTCGCCGCACGAGGCCTTCATGAAGGCGATCGACAAAAACCTCTTCAAGAAATTCCTCCCGCCCGAGGAACAGGACCTGGGCAACTCGGCTGGCGCCGCGCCCGACGACGAGAAGCACGCGCCGGGCGACTTCAGCAAAGCGAAAGCGCGGAATAGTCGTTAGGCTTTCGCGTTGTAGCCGGGGGCGGTGACCCCGGCGGGTCTTGGGCGCGGCCATGCCTTTCGCCGCCGGGGTCACCGCCCCCGGCTACAACGCGCGACTCGTTAGGGCAGGGTGTGGCCGAGCGACCTTCTTACCGTCTTCACGTCGCGATTGTTGATTGCGCCATCCGGCTTCACGTCTTCGCGGAAGTTTGCGCTCGTCACCGGCATTCCGGTCTGGCCGCGCGTCACATTCACGTCGGTCGCATCCACCGTCTTGTCGGCGTTCACATCGCCGCTCAGCACGTTCATGCTGACGGAGGCATCGGGCGCCACTTGCGAACTGCCGTTCGTCACCCCACTCAACATGACCGTGATTTTTTGCACGTCCGCAACCCTCGTCAGGTTAACGGTCATGGTGTTGCCGGAGAAGCTTGTCCCGGCGACCCGCCCGCTCCCACTCGTTAGGCTGGCGTTCCCGCTGACGACGTTGTCGGTAAAAGTGAAGACGAGCGTCTCCTGCTTGCTGCTCCGGCATTCCACCCCGGGCTCGCCGCTGATCGGCAATGGGATGCCAAAGGATTGGGCCCCGTGCGTTTTCACAGAGGCCGCGCCGCTCAACTGGAAAGCCGGCGCCTGATTAACGGCCGCCAGAATATCGAGCCGGCCGTTGCCAAAGGTATTGTTAGGCGTAGCCGGCGGACCGGACTGGCAATTGTTCGCGAGAATGTGATGGGCCGAAGAATTGAGCACGTTCTCTGTGCGTCGATGTCGTTGCGCAATTCCGGATGGGCCGACCAGAGGAGCGCGACTGCGCCGGCGACGTGCGGCGTCGCCATCGAGGTGCCGCTGAGAAAGGCTTAGCTCGTGTTCGAGCTCGAGTAGCTGGAGCGCACATTGGTGCCCGGTGCCGAGAGATCGGGCTTCAGGCGCATGCTGCCATCCGCGGTCACGGGTCCGCGGCTGCTGAAGGAGGCGATCGTATCGGTGCCGTTATTCAACGCGCCGATCGAATAAGCGGCGTCGTAAATCCCAGGCGAATTCTGCACCGTCGAACAACCGGGGCCGGAATTTCGCGCAGCCACGATCGGCGGAGCGGCGTAGAGATGGCTTCGATCTTCATAAGGCGGCTGGCGGTAGTCGCTCTCGCGGCGAAGAACAAGCAAAAACCGTCACGCCTCGGCTAACGAACTGCATGCCGATCGGAAAAACGGCGTTGCAATTTCGGCGTCATGAGAGAAGGGAAGAGCTTCTCCCGCAACGCTTGTTATGGCCAAAAAAAAGCCCGCTTCTCCGCTCGTCAGCGTCGTCATGGGAAGCGCTTCCGATTGGGAAACGATGCAGCATTGCGTGGAATGGCTCGATCAATTTGGCGTGCCTAACGAACACCAGATCGTCTCCGCCCATCGCACCCCTGATAAGATGGCGAAGTTCGCGCGCGAGGCGGCGGAGCGCGGCGTCCAGGTGATCATCGCGGGCGCGGGTGGCGCGGCCCATTTGCCCGGAATGATCGCCGCCCAGACCTGGCTTCCGGTCCTCGGTGTGCCGGTTGAATCGCGCGCGCTCAAGGGCCTCGACTCGCTCCTCTCGATCGCGCAGATGCCCGCCGGCGTAGCTGTCGGGACCCTCGCCATCGGCGTCGCCGGGGCGAAAAACGCGGCTCTCCTCGCGGCCAACATGCTCGGGTTGCACGACAAAAAAATTCGCGGCGCGGTCGAGAAGTTTCGAGCGCGCCAGACGAAGAGCGTGCTCAGACAGAAGCTGCCATGAAGTCGGCGGAACGTTTCCCACCCGGGGCGACGATCGGAGTGATGGGCGGCGGTCAGCTCGGCCGGATGTTTGCGATCGCGGCGCGGCGGATGGGCTATCGGGTCCACACTTTTTCTCCGGATGAGAACGGCTCGGCCGCGCAGTTTTCCGATTGCGCGACGGCCGCTGATTATGGCGACAAGGACGCGGTGCGGCGCTTTGCCGGCGGGATCGATCTGCTTACCTTCGAGTTCGAAAATATCCCGACCGAGACGATCGCCTGGGCGGCGGAATCTCGAGTCGTTAGGCCGCGCGGCGAAGTATTGCACATCGCGCAAAATCGCCTGCGCGAAAAAGAGTTTCTCGCCGGCGCCGGGTTTTCGGTGGCGCCTTTCCGCCGGGTCCGGAACGCCTCTGACCTAACGAGTGCGCTGGAAGCGATCGGGCGTCCGGCGATTTTGAAGGGGGGCGCCTTCGGCTACGACGGCAAAGGTCAGGACCGGATCGAGGCGGGTGACGATGCGGCGGCGCTCTGGGCCGAGCGCCGAGAGGAATGCGTGCTCGAAGGCATGGTCGAATTCGAACGCGAAATTTCCGTGATCGTCGCGCGCGGTCCGGCCGGTGCGACCGGCGTTTTTCCAGTCTGCGAGAACATCCATCGCAACCACATTCTCGACGTCACGCTCGCGCCGGCGCGGATCGCTCCACCGGTGGAAAGTGCGGCGCGAGAGCTGGCCTGCGCGGTCGCAGAAAAGCTCGACCTCGTCGGGCTGCTCGCGGTCGAGATGTTTCTGCGCAACGATGGCGAGTTGATCATCAACGAGCTCGCGCCGCGTCCGCACAATTCCGGGCATTGGACGATCGAAGGCTGCGCCACGAGCCAGTTTGAGCAGCACGTGCGCGCGGTCTGCGGGATGCCGTTAGGCGCGACCGATCTGCTCCGGCCGGCGGCAATGGTCAACTTGCTGGGGGATGTTTGGAGCGATGGCGAGCCGAATTGGCCGGCCGCTCTCAGCGAGACGAACGTCCACTTGCATCTCTACGGAAAACATCAGCCGCGTCCGGGGCGGAAAATGGGACATCTCACCGCTCTGGCGGACTCGGTGGAAGCGGCCTCCGCGGCCGCGTTGCGCGCGCGCGAGCGGCTGAGGTGAAGACGGAAATCGAACCGGCCGGTTCGCCTAACGAGCGCGCTCAGGCCATCTCTCGCGCTCTCGCTTTGCTCCGCGCCGGCGAAGTGGTCGCGCTCCCGACCGAGACGGTTTACGGGCTCGCGGCGGATGCGCTTTCCGCCGAAGCCGTGGTCAAAATCTTCGAAACAAAAGAGCGTCCGCGCTTCGATCCTTTGATCGTGCATCTGCCGGACCGCGAGTGGCTCGCGCGGGTTGCGACGATCGGGCCGGGCGCGCGTCCGCTGGTCGACAAATTGATCGAGCGTTTCTGGCCCGGTCCCCTAACGATTCTCCTTTCCAAAACCAATCTCATCCCGGAGATCGTGACGGCCGGCCTAACGACGGTGGCGGTGCGGATGAGCGCGCATCCGGTCTTCGCGCAGGTCGTGCGCGAATTCGATCGCCCGCTCGCCGCGCCGAGCGCGA
>JBBQHV010000234.1:0-3556 GCA_038324295.1 Chthoniobacterales bacterium | reverse complement strand
GAGCCTGAGCATCTCCTCGCGGACGCGCTGCTTCAGGCGGTTGAGTTTGGTCGCGACGTTGGTTTCGGTGAGGCCGAGAATCGCGGCGATTTCGCGGTAGCTGTGATCGTCGAGATAAAGAAGGAGGAGGGCGCGGTCGAGAGGCGGGAGCGAATCGATGACCTGCTGCAAGAGCGCGACGCGCTCGTCGGGCTCGACCGCTGACGCGGTTTCGTCCGCCAGTTCGATCTCGCTTTCTCCGAGAGGAACGGTTTGACGAGCGGGGTGACGGTTCCGGCGGAGGAAGGAGATCGCGACGTTGAGCGCGATGCGATACATCCAGGTCGAGAAGGGCCGCGCAGGCGAGTAGCGCGGCCACGCCTTCCACAATTGCAGGGTGATCTCCTGCGTGAGGTCGTGCCGATCGGCCAGCCCGGAGCTGTAGCCAGCCGCGACTTTGCGGATGATTCCGGCGTGCGCTTCGAGCAGACCAAGAAAGGTTTCCTTGTCGTTCATAACGATCGGCGTGGTGCTGGCGGCATGATTGATCATTTGCTGCGGTGAGGGAATCCCTCGTCATGAGAGTGATTCGCGGCACCGCCCAAAAAATCACAGCGCGTCGAAAAAAAGTCGGCCTGCACCGGATTCGCCGGCGGCCCAAGTCTGCTTCAGGTGATGACGTCGAAGGTCGTGTGCCGGCCGCGCAGATTTGCCCGCGCCGTCTCGAGATCGGCTTCCCGCTCGAATTCGACAAAGAGATGTTTATCGATGAGCAGGCGGACGTTGGCATTGAGCTGCATCAGCTCGCGATAAAGCGTTTCGAAATGAGAACCGGGTATCTGGTGGTCCCGGCGGACATTGTTGCGATAGGTCCACCAATTCGTCAGGCGGATAAGGGGATAGGCAAATGGCAGGAGAACGAGGGAGGTGCTGGAGGCGGTCGTGAAAATGAATTGCTTGATCCGGAACCCGGAAAGCTTGGCCAGGACGCGCAGCTTCTGGACGCCGACGAGAAAGAGATGCCCAAGATAAATTTCTTTGGTGCGGGACTCGTCCGCCATCCAAATCGAGCCGATCTCGTTCGGCGGCATCATTTTTAGGCGATACTTGGTCTCGAAGAGAAAATAACTCAGCTTCGACTGAAGGTTGGAGTAGTTAGGCGTGGTGAGGAAGAGGGAGCCGCCTTTTTTCAGGACGCGATTGAACTCCTGCAGCGCGCGGTATAGATCGCTAAAATGCTCGATCCCTTCCTGACAAAAGGCGATGTCGGCGAATCCATCCGGCAGAGGCAGGCCCTCCATGATGTTGGCTCGTTCACAGGTGAGCCCTTCGACCTTGAAATATTCCGGAAAGAGATCGTAAGCGTGAACCCGGGCGCCGGCCTCTTGGAGGGCTTTGGCGGTGGCGCCGGAACCGGCCGGAGTATCGACGACGATCTTCCCCGCGAAACGCTCTCTGTTCCGCAGGATGTAGCGTTTAACGTAATACTTGATGCTGACCGGATTGTCCTCGTACTGCATCGCTACGAGCCTCGGGCCAGGAAGTGCGAGAAAGAGCCGATGGTGACCACAGAAGGGACGGACGATAAGAAGCCGCCCGGAACTCGTAAAGCGAAAATCCCTTTCAGGAAGGGTGCGAGCCGCAGAGTTGACTGCGCTCGTGCTGTGATACAAGGTTGTCTCACATGAAAACAGCGACCGTGCGCGACTTGCGCAACAACTTCGCCAGCGTCGCCAAGTGGATCGAGCACGGCGAGCAGATCACCATTACCCGGAACGGCAAAAACTTCGCAACGCTCTCGCCGGCGACGCCGGAAAAGCGCGGCAAAGTGGATTGGGCGGCGCGTTTTGCCAGGCGGCCGCCGTTAGGCAAAGGGATCTCGAAGGCGGCGACAGAAAAACTTTGGTCGGATCTGCGCGACTGAACATTCGTGTATGGCGGCAGCAGGAGCGTATCCGGATTCCAGTTTTCTATTCTCGCTTCTCGCGAAAGACGGCCAGACGCCCGCCGCCAGCACATATTTGGTGAGAGCGGCGGCGCCCCTCCTTTTCACGCCTTTGCATCGCGTGGAGGTGAGGAATGCATTGCGCAATGCGGTCGGGCGAGAAGAAATCACGGAGGAGATTCGTCGGAGCGCATTTCGGCTGATCGATGAAGACCTGGCGGAAGGTCTCTTCATCCATATGGCGGTCAGTTGGATTGATGCGTTTCGGCGGGCCGATGAGCTGAGCGAAGAGCACGCGGCCCGCACGGGACAGCGGACGATTGACCTCCTACATGTTGCGATCGCCCTCGAATGCAGGGCGGAGACGTTTCTTTCTTTCGATCAACGACAGAGAAGGCTGGCGCAGCAGGCTGGTTTACAGATTAAGCCGTGAATTATTCCACCGATGAAAGTTTCGCCTTCCAGTGCGACCGCGAGGATTCGTTAGGCAAATTCCGCGAGCGGTTCTGTTTGCCGGTCGATGCGAACGGGGAGCCGCTGATTTATTTCGTCGGCAATTCGTTAGGCCTGATGCCGAAGGCGACGCGGCAAATCGTGGAGCAGGAGCTGAACGATTGGGCGCGGCTCGCGGTCGACGCCCATTTTGACGCCGCGACGCCCTGGTATTCCTACCACGAGAGCCTGCGCGAGCCGGCTGCGCGCCTGGTCGGAGCTCAGCCTAACGAAGTCGTCTGCATGAACAGCCTGACGGTGAATTTGCACCTCCTCATGGCGACATTTTACCGGCCGACGAAAGCGCGCTGCAAAATCCTGATGGAGGAGCCGGCCTTCCCTTCCGACACCTACGCGATCAAATCGCAGATCGCGCACCATGGTTTCGATTCGGAGGATTGCCTGCTTCTGGCGAAACCGCGGGAAGGGGAGCTGACGATTCGGCAGGAAGACATCGAGGCGTTGGTCGATCAGCACGGCGAGGAGATCGCGCTCGTTCTTTTTGCGGGCGTGAACTTTTTTACCGGGCAGCTCTTCGACATCGCAGCGATCACGGCCGCGGCGCACGAGCAAGGCTGCACGGTCGGGATCGATCTCGCCCACGCGGCCGGCAACGTCCCGCTCGCCCTGCACGATTGGAATGTCGATTTCGCGGTCTGGTGTTCCTACAAGTATTTGAACTCCGGACCGGGCGCGGTGGCGGGCGCTTTTGTGCATGAACGGCACGCGACTAATCGCGATCTCCCGCGCTTCGCCGGCTGGTGGGGAAACGATCCCGCGACGCGTTTCCGGATGCAGCTCGAGCCGGATTTTGTGCCGGTGCAATCCGCCGATGCCTGGCAGATCAGCAACCCGCCGATCCTGGCGATGGCGCCCCTCCGCACTTCGCTCGCGCTTTTCGATGAAGCCGGCGGAATGGAAAAGCTGCGCGCGAAATCGGTTCGGCTGACCGGCTATTTCGAGTTTCTCCTCGAGCGCGCGCCGTCGCGGCTCTGCAGTGTGATCACGCCGCGCCAGCCTAACGAGCGCGGCTCTCAGCTCTCCATTTTGGTGCACGAACATGCGGAGGAATTATTCGCGAAGCTGGAGGCGGCGGGCGTGAAATGCGATTTCCGCGAACCGAACGTGATTCGGGCCGCG
>JBBQHV010000233.1:0-3611 GCA_038324295.1 Chthoniobacterales bacterium | reverse complement strand
TGCGCGAGATCGGGCAAATCCCGCTCCTCACCCCGCAGCAGGAGATCGAGCTGGCCGCCAAGATCAAGAAGGGCGACAAAGAAGCCCGCGCCTTGATGATCCGCTCGAACCTGCGCCTCGTCGTCAAGATCGCGCACGATTACGCCAACCTCGGGCTCCCGCTCCTCGACCTCGTCTCCGAGGGCAATATCGGCCTGATGAAAGCGGTCGAGCGTTTCGATCCGGCAAAGGGGGGCAAGCTCAGCACCTACGCCGCCTGGTGGATCAAGCAGTCGATCAAACGCGCGCTCGCCAACCAGTCGAAGACGATCCGGTTGCCTGTGCATCTGGTCGATAAGATTTCGAAAATGCGCCGCGTCTCGCTGCAAATGAGCGAGGAGCTGGGCCGCGAACCGACCGATGACGAGCTTGGCGAAGAGATCGGGATCGCCGCGGGCAAAGTCTCGCAGCTCAAGACCGTCTCGATCCGCCCGGCGTCGCTCGACGCGCCGATCAGCGACGATGATTCGACCGAGTTCGGCGAAATCGTCGGCGACGAAGAAGCGCAAACGCCGTTCGAACTCCTGCGCGACAAGAATCTGCGCAACGAAGTCGGCGGATTGCTCGACGTGCTCGACGACCGCGAGCGCAAGATCATCTTCTCGCGCTTCGGGCTCGACGGCGGCAAGCCGAAGACGCTCGAGGAAGTCGGCAAGAAATTTGGCGTCACGCGCGAGCGCATCCGGCAGTTGCAGAACATCGCGCTCTCCAAACTGCGCCGCGCCCTGAGTAAGAAAGAGCGCCCGGTCGACGTCGAACTGACGGCCGAAGTTTAAGACGGCGTCTAATAAGTCCACGCCAAAAGCCCATTGTAGGCGGCCGCTTCGGCTGCCCTGTTTCGGAATCGGGGCAGGCGAAGCGCCCGCCCTACAATTTCCGCCGTCGGACGACTTTTAGACGCGCTCTAAGCTAAGTGTCGGCGAGCCTAACGAATTCCAAGCGCGCGGGTGGCGACATCCGCGCGCTTTTCGTTTCTGCGGTTCCGAAGAAGACATCCGCCAACTCGAACACGCGTTTGTAGCGTGCGCTGTCTCAGCGCACCGGGCGCGATCGCGAGCAAAGTCTCAATCTCACCTTTCCAGTCCGCTGAGACAGCGGACGCTACACCGCAACGCCAGGCTGACCGCTTTTTGTTAGGGATGAAGCTCCGCCACGTTTTCGTCCTCGTATTTTTCGATCAGCACACCCAAGACATCCATCAGTGAGGCAAGCGGATGCTTTTCAATCCTCGCCTACTTCGTCAGTGACGCGATCGAGCAATGCGGCGGCAGCTTGATATTCGCGCTCATTGCGTGGGACCCGCAGCGCCCGAGAGATCGATGGCCAGGCGCGGGCAATTTGTTTCAGTTTGGCGGCGGACATCTCATTCCTTCCACTTACCGGAGTCGTATTCCTCGTGGGAGAAACGATCTTCCGGATAATGACCCTACCAGCGAGCGAGCGCGGATTTACTCTCGGGATGCTTTGCTGCGAAATCGTTCAACCGCTTTCTTGTGATGACGTGGATTCCAAGCGCCGCGCGACGACGTCTACAACTTTCTCACCTCGCGCACCTGCACACAGTCAACCAGCGCCACCCCGGCCCGCACGTCGCTGATGATGACGAGGTTGTCGTTAGGCTGGATCAATTTTTGCGCGCGCAGATATTTTTCCGCCGCCTCGATCGTGGCGTTGGGATCTTCCGTGAAATCGATCCGGACCGGATGGGTGCCCCAGCAGAGGGCCAGCTGCCGGTAAACCAATTCGTCCGGCGTGAAGGCGAAGATGGTTGCGTGTTCCGGGCGCAGATTGGAAACGAATCGCGCCATCGTGCCGTGCCGGGTGAAAACGATCAGCTTCGAACGCGCGAGTGAATCGGCCAGCGAGACCGCGGCCGCGACGGTTTTCTGCCGGCTGTCTTCGAGGATCGCCTCCTTCGCATAGCCGGCGCCTCCGCTCCGCTCGATCCGCCGCGCCACCCGGTCGAGCACTTTCACGCATTCCACCGGGTAGCGGCCGGAAGTGGTTTCACCGGTCAGCATCATGGCATCGGACTGTTCAAAAACGGCATTTGCCACGTCGCTGATTTCCGCCCGGGTCGGGACCGGGTTTTCGACCATCGATTCGAGCAGGTGCGTCGCGACGATGACCGGTTTGCCGATCCTCAAACAATGTTTCACGATTCGCCGCTGGATGATCGGCAGGTCCTCCATCGGGCATTCGATCCCGAGGTCGCCGCGTGCGATCAGGACCGCGTCGGCCGCGCGGATCATCTCGTCGATCTGCCCGACTGCTTCCGCGCTTTCGATCTTCGCCATGACCGCGGCGCGGCTCCCGCTCTTTTTCAAAATGCCGCGCAACTCGTCGAGATCGCTTTTTTGCCGCGCAAAACTGAGGGCAACGAACTCGACCGCCAGCTCGATGCCGAGGGCGACATCAGACAGGTCCTTCTCGGTCAGAGCGGGAAGATTCACGTGCACTCCCGGCAGGTTGATGTGCCGGTGCGAACCGAGGGTGCCGGCGGTGAGGACCTCGCAGCGGATGCGGTTGTCGCGCTTCTCGCTCACGCGCAATTGCATCACCCCGTTATCGAGGAGGACGGTGTCGCCTAACGACACGTCGTCGATCAGGTCGTCGTAATTGACCGTGATGGAATTTTTCTCACTCGGGCTCGCGCCGCGCACGGTGATTTCCAGAATGTCGCCCACCGCCAGGGCCAGCTCATGCGCGACCGGCCCGGTCCGGATCGCCGGCCCCTGCGTGTCGAGAAGCAGGGCTACGCCGCGGTGCAGCTCGTCCCCGATCGCGCGCACCCGCGGCACGATCTCGCGCACCCAGTCGTGGTGCGCGTGACTCATATTGAGCCGGAAAATATCGGTCCCGGCCGCGATCATGGCGCGAATCGTCTCGGACTTGGAAGAGGCGGGGCCGAGGGTGCAGATGATCCGGGTCTTGCGCATCGGGCTCAGAATTCAATCGCCGGCCCCGATTGCAAGATTCATTTCGCGGAGGCTAGTCCGAGCGGTGCGTCAAAATTCCGGGGAGGACGGAGTGCCACTCCGTCGCCGCCGAGAGTTTGAAAGCCCGGCCTCGCCTTCGGCTGCGTTACGGCTCGGCGGCGCGCTTGGAACCCGCGCGTCCATGCAACGAGGCGCGTCAATTAGATGGCGTCTCAAACTCCCGAGCATTCGCGCACTGGAAGCGTTTTCCATCCTATGCAACTTGCGACCGTAAACTCCAGACGTGCGGCCGAGAGGCTCTCGGCCGTCGACGGGGTGACACCCCGTCCTCCCCGGAGCGCGCGATTGCGCAAAGGCCCAGCGAACGGTTGAGTAGCGCCGGATGCATCCGAGCTCCTACGACAAGATGAGCGCCTTCGTACAGAAATACCTGCACGACCGCGCGTCCGAGCGGCTCCTCGTCCTCGATCTCGGAAGCCAGGATTTTAATGGCTCCTACCGGCCGCTCTTCGACCGCCCGCCCTGGCGCTACCTCGGGATCGACATGGCGGCCGGTACAAATGTCGACGTCGTCCTGCGCGATCCCTATCGCTGGCGGGAAATCAAAGCGCGCAGCGCCGATGTCATCATTTC
>JBBQHV010000232.1:0-3623 GCA_038324295.1 Chthoniobacterales bacterium | reverse complement strand
GCCGCCTTCTGCGCATCCGTCAGGGTGACGGTGGGCGCACTCTTTTCGAGACGTTCCATGGCGAGTTCGTAGGCTGATTTCATCCTCTCCTAATCGATGCATTGCAGGGCCGAAATCAATTCCTAAGTTAGCCTCGCGATGTCCGCCCGCATCCAGCTTATCAGCACCGACTTCGACGGCACGCTCGTCTCGCATGCGACCGATCCGGTCTTCGATCGCGACTGCATGGAGCTGATCGGCACGCTCCAGAGAGAGGGCGCGATCTGGGCGATCAACACCGGGCGCTCGGTCGGATTGCTCGAGGAAGGCCTGGAAGATTTCGCCTTTCCGGTCCAACCCGATTTTATTCTAACGAGTGAACGCGACGTCTTTCGCCCCTCGGAGCGCGGCTGGGAACCGTATGGCGATTGGAACGCGCGCTGCGCTCAGGCGCATGCCGAGCTTTACGAGAGCGCTTCCTCCGTCCTCGCGGAGGTGGTCGATTTTGTCGGGCGCAAGACGAAGGCGCGGGTCATCTACGAGGCCGACGGTCCGGCCGGATTAATCGCGAGCAGCGAGGAAGAGATGGATCGGCTGACGAAATTCATCGATCGCGCGAAAGCGAAGGAGCCGAAGTTTCATTACCAGCGAAACACGATCTATCTCCGTTTTTGCCACGCCGATTATCACAAGGGCGCGGCCCTCGCCGAGCTCGCTCGCCTAACGAACATAGCGCGGGAAGCGATTTTCGCCTGCGGCGATCATCATAACGATCTCTCGATGCTCGATGGGAGTCATGCCGCCTTCCCGGCCTGTCCGGCCAACGCCATCCCGGAGGTGAAGGAAACGGTCCGCTGCGCCGGGGGCGTCGTAACGGAGCGGGAATATGGGGCGGGCGTGCACGAAGCGCTGCGCCATTTTCTAGCCTAACAAACCTAACTTCGAATATTTCCGAAAAACATCCCGGTGGATTGGCACAGCGGCTGCTAAGATACAGTTGTCTTTAATATGTTCTGGGGGGAACTGGAACCCGCGTCATCCTGAGGTGGCGCGGGTTCCTCATTTTTTCTCGTTCCTTCCGGGCCGCACTGTAGCGGCGGTCTGTGACCGTCGCGCGCCGCCCGGTGTAGTCCATCTTTCGACGGTCATGGACCGCCGCTACAAACCAGAAGCAGGCGCCAGCTGCAGTCGTTTATCTTCCTCAAGAATTTCGCCTAACGGCGGCCAGCTCACTTCGCTGTCCATGTCGTGGAAGGCGTGCAGGTAAACAGCCACGGCTTCGGGAGGATATTTTGCGAGGAGCTGGTCGACGGCTTTGACCAGTTCGTCTTTCGGGGGCGACCCGGGCAGGTTCTCGACCGTCCCATCTGCGTCCCGCTTGATCCCGACCGAATCGAGGAAATCACAGAGCATCGGTTTCTGCGCGCCGAGTAGCCAGGCCTGGAGCAGATGGGCCGCGAGAGTGTCGCTCACTTTGCGGCTGAGGGCGTTTTGCAGCCAGGCGAAGCGTTCGTTAGGCGGTTTGCGCTCGACGAAGACAGCGCGCAGCCGCCGCTGGTCCGCCAGGCCCTGGATGGCCGCTTTGAGGACCGGCTTCTGTTCCGTTTGCAGGTAGGAAAAAATTTCGGCCGCGAGGGCGGGCGAGAGGTGCTGGAAAATTTCGTGCGATTTCATCGGATGGTTTCGGCGACCGGGGACGACAAAACATCGGGAAGACCGGGCGCGCGACTGATTTTCGAAAAAGTGTTCGTCATGTAGGTGAGAAGGAGGACCCAAAAGGTGAGGGCGAGGCTGAAGAGGGGGAACTGCAAGGCGAGCGGGAGCGAGTAGATAATGGCCATGAGCGGGATCCAGACGGCCCAGGTGGCAAGCAGGGTAGGGATGATTTTTTCCCGGTAATGCTCCCAGCTGAAGCCCCGGCCTAACGACTCCCAGGTGAAGCCGATGTTTTTCCACTCGTAGGTGAGAACCCCGAAGGGGGCGGCGAAAAACGGATTGTAACCAAACTGGTCGACGCAAATTTTTGCGAGCACGACCGGGATGGTCACGACGTTGCCAAGCCAGGCGGCTTCGCTCCGATAAAGCAGATCGACGAGCGAGCCGTCGATCGCCCAGATCGGAATGGTGAAGAGCAGGTTGCGCAGATTGCGTTTCGTGAGGCGGCCGCGCTGGAAGAAGAGGATGAGAAAGAGCTCGGGCACGATCGCGCCGGCCAGAACCGCGGCGACGATGACAAACGTCCAACCGTGGCGCGCCTTGTATCCGGCCAGGTCGTTGAGCGCGCGGCTGACGGCTGGATTGAAGTAATAGGCGAGGAGAAGCGCGAGCATGAGCGCCTGAATGAAAAGCGCCGGCCAGAGATTGGCCCGCGCCGCCTCCCACCCGAGGGCGAACGGGTTGTGGCGCTTTCCCTCTGCCTCTGTAGCGACGGTCACAGACCGCCGCTACAGGGCGCGGTTTCAAAACAGCTGCGGCTGGTTCTCGTCTTCCGCCTGCGGCTGGCCAATGATGTCGCGGATTTTCTCCAGCATCTCGCGAAAATCGTAAGGCTTCTGGATCGTGTCGATGACACCGGCCTTGAGCATTTCCGAGCGCAGATTCGGCTCGAGATAACCGCTCGCCACGATCGCGCGCACGTCCGGCTTGATCTCCTTCATCTTCAGGAAAACATCGCGCCCGCCGAGCCGCGGGAGGCCGAGATCGCAGAGGACGAGCCCGATCTCGTCGGCGTGTTCGGTAAACATTTCCACCGCTTCGATCCCGTCCTTCGCCGCGAGGACGCGGTAGCCATCGCCTTCCAGCATGAGGACGCCGAGCCCGCGCAACATTTCCTCATCCTCCACCATCATGATGGTGCGGGCGGGGCCGCGCGGATGGGTCGGGGTCTTGTCGGCCGCGCCTTCGGTCCGCTCGGCGGCGCTTTCCAGCGGCAGGTAAACACTGAAAGTGGTACCGTAGCCGCGCTCGCTATCGACCTGGACAAAGCCGCGGTGATTATTGACCACGCCGTAAACCACGGAGAGCCCGAGGCCGGTGCCTTTGCCCCGTTCCTTCGTCGTGTAGAACGGTTCGAAGATGTGGGGCTTGACCGCTTTGCTGATGCCGCTGCCGGTATCGATGACGCGGATGACGGCGTAGTGCTCAGCGGCCACGCCGGTGAATTGCCGGCCGAGCTGAGCGCCGGTCGTCGTCCCGGTCTCCAGCGTAATAGTGCCGCCGTCGGGCATGGCATCGCGGGCGTTGACGCAGAGGTTGAGGAGCACCTGGTGTAACTGGCTCCGGTCCGCCTTGAGCATCGGCAGGTTGGGCTGGCGATGAAGGACAAAATTGATCGTCTTCGGAAAGGTGGCGGCGAGCATTTTCTCCATCCCGCCGAGGAGAAGATTGAGATCGATCGGAGCGAACTGCGCTTCCGTCTGACGCGCCGAGGTGAGGAGTTGCTGGACGAGCGCGGCGCCGCGCTCCACTGCTTCGCGGATGACCCGGAGCGCGTCAGCGAGCTGCTCCGGCTGGGACTGCGCCTCCTCGATGCGGGTGGTGTAGCCGAGAATGATGGCGAGGATGTTGTTGAAATCGTGCGCGATGCCGCCGGCGAGCGTACCCAGGCCTTCCATCTTTTGCGCCTGGATCAGTTGCCGCTCGAG
>JBBQHV010000231.1:0-3631 GCA_038324295.1 Chthoniobacterales bacterium | reverse complement strand
ATGAAACCACAATCAGTATCAAGGCGATCGGAAGCACAGGCGCAATTGGCTACACCTCCTTCACCTTGCAAGTCGATACCTCAGGCCATAAGGGACCGCCCAGCATTGCCAGCCTGCCGAACCGTGCTTCGCAAATGAACTCGGCGAAACAGGTAACTTACGTCGCCCAGTTTGCGATTGAAGACCGAGACGAGTCCGGTAGCGAGGACCTTGATGAGATCACCGCCCTCGACAATTTCCATTTAGACTCAAACAACCCTAGCCTGTTCGATCCCAGCCTCGCGGGATCGTATTCGCTTACAGCAGTGTTGCCCGATCAAGTTTCCGGTGGCGACGAATCGACCTCCTCCCGCGAAACCGATTTCGGGGAAGCAGCCGGCGCACGCTCAGGGGCGGCAGTTGAGCACTCAGGAACGCTTCCCGGAGTGATCATTCATCCCCTCGACCTTCAAACCGACAATTGACCAACAGCGCGATTATTTAGACCGGGAGCAATTTAGCTGTTGACCCTTCGCCCGCCCGGGTTGTAGAAACCGACGATTCCTTTTCTTATGAAAAACTTGCGCACGGTTCCCAGCGGCGGACTTCAGTCGGTGCCTTTCGCCCGGTTGATTTGGCCGCTCCTGTTGACCGCGGCCCTCGGTGCCGGGCTCTGGATCGCGACGCTGCCGGCGGCGCGAGCGCGGGCCATGACGCCGGCCGACATGATCCAGGAAGGGCTCCCGCCGGGCAAGACGATGAAGAGCGCGACGAAACCGGAATTTCTCTCGGCGGTCTGCGCGGCGGTGCGGAAACATCGCGAAGCAGCTCCCCAGATTACGAGGGTGGCGGTCGCGGCGCATCGCGAATACGCCGGCGACATCGTAGCGACGGTGCTGCGCTGCAGCCCGAACGTCGATTGCGATTTTGTCGGCGTCATCGTGGGTGCGGCGATTCAGGCCGCGCCGGGAGAGGCCTCCATCATTGATGATGCCGCGCTCGCCGTGGCGCCGGATTGCGCGGACGCGATCCAGGCGGCAACGGAAAAGAGCGCCGGCGACATCCCTGCGGAAGGTCCGGATAATTTTGGCGGCGGCGCTCCACTCAACCAGGTGCCTTTGCCGGGATCGATCGGTGGGGGCGGGGGCGGATTCAATCCCCAGGATCAACTCCTGCTCGTGTGCGACAACGGCACCCAGCGGACGGTCGCGCAAAGCCAGTTGGGCGCCTTCCTCAGTTCGCACCCCGGTTCTTTCGTCGGCTCCTGCCAGCCGACCCCGACGACGAATCGGTGATGCGGGATTCATTGAAGCGTTGAAGCCTTGAAGCGCTCCCATTCCCACCGAGTCTCGATTCACGATTCACGCTTCTCGATCCACAAATCCCGCTTCCCCGCCTTCACTCGTTAGTCGCGGCGCCGAACTGCTCGCGGCTTTCCTGCTCGCGGCCGCGCTCGCCGGGATGCAAACGCTGATCGGCGGGACCCGCCTGGTCTTCAGTCTGCCCTGCGACGCGCTCCTTGCGCTGGTCGGGCTGCTCAGCGTATTCGCGGCGCGGGGAAAACCGGCGGCCGACCGCGTCTGTCTCGGCACCGCCGCGATTTTCTTCGGTTATGTACTCGTTAGGGCGTGGTTTTCTCCAGTCCCCTCTCTGGCCCGGACCGACATCTTTTCCGTTCTTGGCGGGCTGGTCGTTTATCTCTTTACGGCCTCCATTTTCACCTCGGCAAAACGGCGGATTTACCTGCTCGTTTTTCTCGTCCTCGTCGCGCTTTTCCAGGTTGTGATCGGCGCGATCCAGTTTCGCCAGGGCAATAACTTCATGCTCATCTCGTTTTTGCAGCGCTTCGATTACGGGCGGCGGGCGAGCGGATTCTACGTTTGCCCAAATCACTTCGCCGGCCTCGTCGAGGTGCTCGGTGTTTTCTGCTTCAGCCTCGTTTGCTGGAGTCGCTGGCCGCTCTGGGGGAAATTGCTCCTCGGTTACGCGGGCGGCGTTTGCTATGCCGGCCTCGCTCTCACCGGGAGCCGGGGCGGTTACGTGAGCGCGAGTTTTAGCCTGCTCGTGCTTGCTCTTTTGACCCTGCTCACTTTGCGCAAAGCCGGCCGGACGGTTTTCTGGCGGTCGGCTCTGCTCGGCGGCGCGCTCGCTCTCGTCCTCGCAGCGGCGCTTTTTTTCGGGTTCAAAAACAGCCGCTATCTGAGCGGCCGGGCGCAGAATGTTTTCGATACCGAAAACATGCGCCTCGATCTTTGGCAGGCGGCGGTCGCGCAATGGAAGTTGGCGCCGCTCGTCGGGACCGGGAGCGGCACTTATCTCTATTACGGACGGCGTTTCCGCACTCCGCGGGTGCAGCTCGATCCGGTCGAAGTGCATAACGATTACCTCCACCTCCTGGCCGAATACGGCGCGGTCGGCGGGCTCGCGTTTCTTCTTTTCCTCGGCGCGCATCTGCGGCGTGGCTGGCAGGCGTTTGAGCGGCTCGGGCCGCGGCGCGTCGCGCTCTCCCTGCGTCTCCCGAGCAACAGCCTCGCGCTCAACATCGGCGCGCTCAGCGCTCTCGCCGCTTATCTCATCCACTCGTTCTTCGACTTCAATCTCCACATCCCCGCCAACGTCCTGCTCCTCGCTTTCGTCTTTGGAATTCTGTCTAACCCTGGACTCGAACGACCGAGCGAGAGTGAGGCGCCGCCCTCGCGCTTCGGCTTCGGCCGGATCGCGCTGCCGCTTCTCGCACTTCTTCTCCTGGCCGGCTGCGTGCGCTATTGGCCGGCGGAATATTTTGCGGAACGCGCCCGGGGTGCTTTGCGCGATGAGCGCCATGTCGCCGCCATGCTCTGGGCAAACAGAGCGCTGGCTCGGGATGAGCAGAATCCAGAGACCTGGTTTTACCTCGGCGAAAGCCGGGTGCGACGGGCGGAAGGGATCAGCTCGGAAGCGGCCCGCGCTTCCTTCGAACGCGCCGCGCTCGGTCCTTTCCAGCGGGCCCTCGCGCTCGCCCCGCAGGATGAGACCTTACTCATCGCGCTGGGTCGCGTCTACGATTCGTTAGGCCGGTATCCGGAGGCGGAATGGATGTTTGGGCGCGCCCTCGCCTGGGACCCGAAGTCGGAGGTGGTGCAAAAATCCTACGCCGCCCATCTCTCTTTCTGGCGCGGGGAGAAGCCCGGCGCCGTGCCGCAGCCGAAGCTCGAAATGCCGGATAAAAACGCGCCGGTCGAAGGCTCGCCGCAGCCTTCGCTCCCTCCCAAATCGTAAGCATTTTTCCGGGCGCAGATCGCCGCACAACCGCCGCAAAAAAAGCATTGCTGGAATTTTTTCGACCACCTACTCTTCGACGCGATAGCCGGGAAAAATGGCGGAGAGAGTCCCCGACGGCCGCGTGCAAGGTAATGACATATCGACAACTTTTCGCCGGCGGAACGGCTCTTCTCGCAACCGCCCTCCTCTGCGCGCCGCTCCCGCTCCGCGCCCAGGAAGAGGAGGCGGACACCGTCGCGAGTGAGAACCCCGCTCCGGCGGTCGAGCAAACTTCCGGCAAAGAAGTAATCGGCGACGCGGGGAAAGATGTGGTCAGGGACGAGAGCAAGGGTGGCGCGTCCGACCTCGGGACGGGGAATTTTTCGCGCTCGCCATTCCGCGTCTCCGTCTC
>JBBQHV010000230.1:0-3641 GCA_038324295.1 Chthoniobacterales bacterium | reverse complement strand
AAACCAACGCTCGAGCGGGATCGATTTGGCATTGTTCATCGCGATGAGGCAATTGGTGTTGCAGGGGTTGCCGACCACGAGAACGCGTACGTCGGAAGCGGCATTCTTCTCGATCGCCTGGCCCTGGCCGATAAAAATTTTACCGTTGATGCCTAACAAGTCGCCGCGCTCCATCCCGGCTTTGCGCGGGATGCTCCCGACGAGGAGCGCCCAGTTCACGTCGCGAAAGCCTTCGTCGAGATCGGCGGTCGGGGTGATGCCTTTGAGGAGCGGAAAAGCGCAGTCGTGTAATTCCATGACGACACCTTCGAGCGCGCCGAGAGCGGGCGGGATTTCGATGAGCGACAAGTGGACCGGCTGGTCCGGGCCGAACATCGAGCCGGAAGCGATGCGAAAGAGAAGCGAGTAGCCGATCTGGCCAGCGGCGCCCGTGACGGCGACTTTGATGGGACTGTTCATACAGATTCTTTAGCCACGGATGGACACGGATGAAACACGGATTTTTTCTCAGGCTGCAATTTCTTCGATTCTTATCCGTGTTCCATCCGTGTCCATCCGTGGCTAAATTCTGCCTGAATTCTCGAGGAGACGATGGACCAAGCGCAATTGTCGTTGCAAGGCGTGGCCGCCGCCCAGTTTCTTGACCGTCGTGTGCAGGCGGCGCGACCAGTTCGATCTGGCTGCTGTCCCGGGGACATTGAACCGATCCTTGCGCCCGAGCAGGTCGGTGATCATGACGATGGCGAGCCAGGATTCGCAGCGGAAAAGGGCGTCGAAAATCGCCGGATAGAAATCGCGCAAGTAGTCGCTCGATTCGTCGGGCGGCGGGATGCCGGCGAAGGTCGCGATCTTCGCGAGATCGTGGCGCGCCTGCTCCGAGCTTGCGCTGGTTTCCGCGAAAGCTTCTTCCCAGAGGGCGCGGAGAGGTTTGTGATCGTGGGTGGCGAAAGTCGCGACCGAGAGCCGCTCGTAGGCCTGGCCCGGGATGGTTTGCTGGTCGGGCGTGTTTTCCCATTGCGGGACCTTGAAGCCGGCGATGCCTAACGACCTCAGATTTGGACGCACGTAAACCGGAACCGTGCCGAGATCTTCGCCCACCACCCGGGTGGCGCCGGCTTCCTCGAGCACGACCCGGAGATATTCTTCGCCCTCGCGCCGGTTGGCCTCGCAGTTTTCCCAGCTCTGATCGTCGCGCGGGAAGAAATGCGGCGCACGTCCGCCGGTCCGGGCAAGCATTTCCTCCCAGCCGAGCGGAAGGATTTCCGGGTTGCTCCGGGGACGCCAGGGGAAAGCGTAGATGCGGTAGAAGCCGAGGATGTGATCGATCCGAAAGACGTGAAAAATTTCCTTCACCCCGCGGATGCGCTGGCGCCACCAGGGAAAGTTGCGCGATCGCATTTTGTTCCAGTCGTAGAGCGGGATGCCCCAGTTCTGGCCCCATTTTTGGGTGAACGCGTCGTCCTTAAAATACGGTTCCGGCGGCGCTCCGCCCGACCATTCGAGCCGAAAGATCTCAGGATGGGCGAAGACGTCCGCGCTGTAATAGCTGACCCCAAACGGGATGTCTCCCATCAAGGCGACGCCGCGTTCTGCGGCGTAGGCTTTCACGGCGCGCCATTGTTCATGAGCGATCCACTGGACGTAGGCGAAAAATTGGCGGCGCTCCGGCGAGACTTCGGCGCGCTCGAGATCGCTCCATTGGTCCCAGGTTTCGCGTTCGTCGTTCTCCTCCATGAGAACGCGGAAGCGCGTGTAATCGTCGAGCCAGGCGCGTTCCGCCGCGCAAAACGAGGCGAAGCTGGCGTCGTTAGGCGCCCGCTCGCGGAAACGGGCGAAAGCGCGCTCGAGCAGCGTCTTCTTCAGCGGTTTGACGATTTCGTATTTCACCCCGCCGCGGCGCAAGGTGGGGAGATCGACCGCGCCCGTCACCTCGGCAAAATCGGCCGCGGATAAATCTTCCGGCGAACCGGGCGCGAGGTGGAGCGTAGTCGGGTCGATCGCGCGCGAGCTGATCGCGTTGTAGGCGCTGTGGTCGCCGCCGGTTTCGTTGATCGGGAGGAGTTGCACAAGCTGAAAGCCGAGTTTTCTCGACCAGTCGATGAACTGCCGGAGCGCCTCGGTGTCGCCAATGCCGAGATCGCTTTCCGTGCGGAGAGCGAAAAGAGGCGCGAGCAGACCGGCGATGCGGTCGTTAGGCGAGAGGGTCATGAGAAAAATGACGAATGACGAAAACCGAAGCCCGAACCAATGACCAATGACCTAATGACGAAAACTCCTGCTTCGTCATTCGGGCTTGGTCATTGATTCGGATTTCGTCATTCGGGTTTCGTCATTTAGCCGCGCCGCGCCGCACGTTCCAGTCCTCGACCAGTTGAGTCGGGATCTCTTTCAGGAAACGCGACGGTCGCTGGAACATGTCGCCGTAGCCGGCGTTGAGCCGCATGTGCGGGTAGGTGAGATAGAGTTCGTCCTTCGCCCTCGTAATCGCGACGTAGAAAAGGCGGCGTTCTTCTTCGATCGCTTCACGCGTCTCGAGCGAGCGTGAGCTGGGGAACATCCCGTCGGTCAGCCAGATGACGAAGACGGCGTGGAATTCGAGCCCTTTGGCCTGGTGGACGGAGGAAAGATTGACCGCTTCCTTTTCGCCTGCTTGATTCACGGCCGGTTCGGCGGCGTCGACATTACTGATGAGAGCGAGCTGGCTGAGGAATTCGTGGATATCCTTGAACTGCCGGGCGAAGGCGGCGAGCTGGGTAAGGTCTTCCTTGCGCAGCTCGTAATTGGCGAAATTGGCTTTCGCGTAGTCGTCGTAGATCGCTTCCACGATCGCCATGATCATTTCGGTCGGCTGATTCGGTTCTCCGCCGGGCGCGATTTCGTCGAGGGTGTCGGCCAGTTGTTCCCAGGATTTCCTGGCGCGCGCGGGCACGGAAAGGGCGCGCAAACCTTCGCCGAAGCTGCCGTTGTAGCCGGGGGCGATGACCCCGGCTGGCCTTGCGGCGGCGCTTTCCTCGCCGGGGTCACCGCCCCCGGCTACAACAGCACCCCTGGCTACAACTTCAGCCTCCCACCCTTTCCAGAGATTCTCCGCGCTCTTCCCGCCGATCCCGGGGAGGAGGCGAACCATGCGCTTGAAGGCGACTTCATCGCGCGGGTTGGCGATGAAACGGATGAAGGCGGCGACGTCCTTGATGTGCGCCTGCTCGAAAAAGCGAATGCCGCTCGTGATCTGGTAAGGGATGCCGCGGCGGGAGAGCTCGAGCTGCAGCTCGACCGCGTGATAGTGCGCGCGATAGAGAACGGCGATTTCGTTCAGGTCGACGTCTTCATCGCGCAACTCGAGGATGCGCTGGGCGATGAACTGCGCCTGTTCACCGCCGTCGTTCAGCGCCACCATCGCCGGACGCGCCGAATTCGTTAGGCGAACCGCGCTCAGGTTTTTGCGGAACTGTTGCACGTTCTGGGCGATGGCGGCGTTCGCGACCTGCAGGATCTCGGGCACGCTGCGGTAGTTGAGCTCAATCTTGAAGACCTGCGCGTTCGGATAGCGCCGCGGGAAGGCGAGGATGTTTTGGAAATTGGCCCCGCGCCAGGAGTAGATCGATTGCGCGTCGTCGCCCACCACCATCACGTTCTGATGC
>JBBQHV010000229.1:0-3664 GCA_038324295.1 Chthoniobacterales bacterium | reverse complement strand
GCCGATGCTGAGCCTCGACAACACTTATTCGGAAGAAGAAGTGGCGGCGTTTTATCGCCGGATCGAAAAACTTTTGCCTGACGAAAAAGTGCCGATGGTGGTGGAACCGAAGGTCGATGGCGTGGCCGTCTCGCTCCTCTACGAAAAAGGCCGGCTCAAATACGCCGCCACCCGCGGCGACGGCACGACCGGCGACGATATCACCCAAAACATCCGCACGATCAGCGCTCTCCCGCGAGCGCTGAAAGGCGAAGCGCCGGAGCTGCTCGAAGTGCGCGGCGAGGTCTACATGACCAAAATGGGCTTCGCCAGACTGAACGCCGAGCGGAGCGAGGCCGGGCTTCCGGTCTTTGCCAACCCGCGCAATTCCGCCGCCGGCTCCTTGAAACAACTCGATCCGGCGATCACGGCACAGCGGCCGTTAGGCATCATCCTTTACGGCACCGGGGCGGTCGAGGGGATTGAGCTGACCCATCACGTCGAGCTTTTCGCGCTCTTGAAAAGACTCGGCCTGCCTTGCAGCGAGCGTTGGTGGCCGGCGAGTTCGCTCGCCGAGATTCTGCAGGCGATCCGCGAATTGGAAAAAGTCCGGCACGATTTCGTCTACGAGACCGACGGGGCGGTCGTGAAGGTGGATGATTACGCGCAGCGGGAGTCGTTAGGCATGACCGCCAAGTCGCCCCGCTGGGCGATGGCTTTCAAATACGAAGCCGAACAGGTCGAGACGAAGCTGCTCGACATTCTCATCCAGGTGGGGCGCACCGGCACGCTCACGCCGGTCGCCGCGCTCAAGCCGGTGGTCGTGAGCGGAAGCACGGTCGCGCGCGCCACTTTGCATAACGAGGACGAAATCAAACGGAAGGACATCCGGATCGGCGACACGGTCGTGATCGAGAAGGCCGGCGAAGTCATTCCCGCAGTCGTGAGCGTGCGGACGGATTTGCGCGATGGATCGGAGAAGAAATTTCGGATGCCGAAGAAATGTCCGGTCTGCGGCAGCAAGGTGGTGAAAGACGAAGGCCAGGTCGCCATCCGTTGCGTAAACGCGCAGTGCCCGGCGCAGTTGAAACGCCGGATCGAACATTTTGCCTCGCGCGGCGCGCTCGACATCGAAGGGCTTGGTGAAGCGATGGTCGAGCAGCTCGTGAGTCACGGCCTGGTCGAGGACGCGAGCGATATTTATGGCCTGACGAGTGAACAACTCGGCGGCCTCGAGCGGATGGCGGAGAAAAGCGTGACCAATCTGCTCGGCGCGATCGAATGGAGCAAACAACAACCGCTTTGGCGGCTCCTCTTCGGTCTCGGGATTTTGCATGTCGGAGTGAGCGCAGCTCGCGCCCTGGCCGATCATTTTCCCGATCTCGGCGCGCTCATGGCTGCGTCGGAGGAGGAGCTGCAACGCATCCCCGACGTCGGCGAAGTGGTGGGAGCGAGTATTGCGCAATTTTTTCGTGAACCGGGAAACCTCGCGATGATCGAAAAATTGCGCCGGGCGGGTTTGCGCCTAACGAGTGAGCCGAAGCCGGCGGTGGCTTCCGGTTCGCAAATCAAAGGAAGCACCTGGGTGATCACCGGAACGCTGAGTCAGCCGCGCGAAGAGATCGCCGAGGAGATCCTCCGGCAGGGCGGAAAGGTGAGCGGGAGCGTAAGCAAGAAAACGAGCTTTGTCCTGGCGGGCGAAGAAGCCGGGAGCAAGCTGGAGAAAGCAAAGAAACTCGGGATTCGGATCGTAAACGAAGCCGAGTTTCGGGAAATGCTGTAGACGCTTCGCTTGCGAAGCGCGGCTCTGGGTTTGCACGGGTCAAGAACCAATCCCGCCTGCTCCCGCACTTCGCAGAGCGAAGCGTCTACAGGAGCGCTACGGCCGGGGCGGAGGGACCGCGTCCAACTTCAACGGCACCGCCCATTTTTTGCTCGGGCCTTGCGCCATCGTCGCTTTAGTCGATTCCGCCTCGACATTGAAGGTCAGCTTCTCGTTCCCGCGCATCACGGTGATGGGGACGTTGTCGCCCGCGCTGATGAAGAACGACGCGTCGATCACGTCCTCCGGCTGGTGCACCGGCACTTTCCCGACCTGCAAAAGAATGTCGCCTTCTTTCAAACCGGAATCCGACGCCGGCGTGTTTTCCCGGATTTGCGTCATCTTCGCGTTTGAACCTGCCACGGTTTCGTCGGCCTGTCGGACGTCGATGCCGATCCAGCCGTGCCGGGCGTCGCCGAAGCGGACGTAGTCGCGCCGGATTTTTTCCGCGGCGTCGATCGGGAGCGCGTAACAGGCGGAGCCGCTGTCGACGCTGCTGATGAGAATGCCGACGACTTCGCCTTTGAAATTAAGCAACGGCGCGCCCGCTTCACCGCGTTGGGTGGGCAGATTAACGCGCAGGTGCGTGGTCGAAAAATAGCGGCCGAGATATTTGCGATCGAAGCCGGCGATCATGCCAAAGCTGGGCGATTCCGGCAGGTCGAGCGGGTACCCGATCGCGACGACCGGCGTGGCGAGTCCGAGCTCGGCTGATTTCCCGATCGGCAAAAAGGGCGTGGCGGCGTCGACTTTGAGCAGGGCGATCCCGCTGCGCAGATCGGCCATCAATTGGGTGGCGTGATATTTTCTGCCTTCAAACTGCACGGTGAAATTATCCGCGTCGCCCCCCACCGAATACGAGGTGTAGATCGTCCCGGTCGGATCGACAAAAAAGCCGGTCCCGGAAAGCTCGCTGTGTTCGTCGACGGCGTGGATTTTCACGACCGCTTTGCCGCAACGCTCGAAGACGGCTTTGACTTCGCGGCTGATCGCACCGGCGGTGTCGTCCTGCGCGTGGAGCACGCGGGGCGAGAACAGACTAACGATTGCGACCGCGCAGAGGAGCGGGAGGATTTCGAGACGCCCGCGAATGAACTGGGGCCGCGATCTAAAAATTGAAAGACGGCTCATAACTCACAGGCAGCCGGTCGAGCACATAACGCGGAGGCGTTTGCGCGCGGTGAGTGGAGGCGCTTTCATCAATCTGACGGGAGAGATCCGGCCCGAGGCTGCGCGTCGCCAGAGTGACTGGCGAGCTGAGGGTAAACTGATCGATTGGCGTGCTCGCGGCCGGCAGTGCCGCCTCGGTGTTCACGGCAAAAGTGTCCGGCGCGGGCGCCTGATAAATCTTGAGCGAGAGGACCGCGGCGCAGACGAGCACTGCCGCGACGGCCACGGGATAGGAAGTGAGCGAAGGAATGCTGAGGCGGAAGAACGAATCGGAAAGTCGCTGCCAGGCGACGCTCCAGAGCGGCTGACGGAGGAGCTCATCGCGCTGCCGGCGATGGAACTCGTGCAG
The DNA here is from genome assembly GCA_038324295.1 of Chthoniobacterales bacterium. Classification (GTDB taxonomy): domain Bacteria; phylum Verrucomicrobiota; class Verrucomicrobiia; order Chthoniobacterales; family UBA10450; genus Palsa-1392. Next base: position 344 of record JBBQHV010000229.1, on the reverse strand, counting down.
GAAATCTTCGAAATAACCGGGAGGCGGTTGCTCGTACTTTTTCAAGCGAAGCAATTTACCGATTTCGTTATCGTCGAAGTTGTCCATGCGGCTGCGAGTTGTTAACCAACGGGGTTTTTGCGGAATTCGTCCAGATAATTTTGCAGTTGGCGATTCGCGTAGAAGAGCCGTGATCGCACTGTTCCTTCAGTAACGCCAATGATTTTGCTGATCTCTGCGTGAGGCATTCCCTGAATATGAAACATCGTGACGACCGCCCTGTGTTCATCAGACAGCTTCATCATGGCCTCGTTCAATCTTCGCTGGAGCTCGGAAAGGTCGGCCTCGCGCACCGGACTACTCGT
>JBBQHV010000228.1:0-3665 GCA_038324295.1 Chthoniobacterales bacterium | reverse complement strand
TCGTTCGCTCATCATGTTCGTCGAGGAGATCAACCACGCGCTGCACGCCGCGATTCAGTTTCGCGACGGCGAGCGCCGGATCACGAGCGAGGATTTCGCGCGCGATCTCGAATTGCAGGCGCGGGTCGACACTTACCTGGTGCTGCTTCTCTTCGTCGCTTTTTTTCGCAAGACCCAGCGTGTCTCGCGGGCCGATCGCCGCTGGCTCCGCTTCCATCTTTTCGAAGCGGAAAACCCGGGCGCATTCCAGGATGACAACCTGCGCGGACGTTATCTGGAAACGACCGAGCTGGCCGCGAGCTACACCCATTTTCTCGACGCGATCAACGGTCTGCGACGTCTCGAGGAAATCCGCCAGTTTCGCTCGCTCGATTACGACGCGAAAAAAAATCGCATCCTTGCGCTGATGGATCGGACGTCCGGCTAGCAACCCGGAGGGATGAGCGCTGGCGAACCCGGCGGGGGAGCATCGGACAACGCCAGGTGTCGGACCACTGCTGCGGCATCGCAGGAGCTCCGCGCTCCAGGCCGCGGTCACGATCGTTGCCCATCCCTCCTTTGCCGGTTAATTGCTCCGATGCAAAGGATGCTACGACTTCTCGCTGGAATCAGTCTGCTCTCCCTCCTCGCCGCTTGCGCGCCACTCGATGCCGAGCTGCCCAGCGGGGACGAACAACAGTTTGATCGGCCCGCCACGCTCGGCGGCCCTGCACCGCACAATCCGTTGGACGAGCCCGACGAAGCCACCCAGCCCTACGTGCCAGGACAGTAGGATCGCTCGAAACCGCGGTTGCCTGTTACCGGTAATGTTATTACACTCGTGCTAACATGGTTCTGGAATTGAAACTTCGTAAAATCGGCAACTCTCTCGGCGTGGTGCTGCCAAAAGAAGCGCTCGCACGCCTCAACGCTCGCGAAGGTGATGCTTTGGTTTTAACCGATGCGCCCGATGGCGGTTTTCGCGTGACGCCAAACAAGGCCGATTTCAAAAGGCAAATGGAGGCGGCGGAGAAAGTAATCGCCCGCTACCGCAACACTCTCCGCGAGCTGGCGAAGTGAAGGAGCCCGAATGGGTGCCGCAGGAAACGGTGCTCGCGTTGCAGGAACGGCTGCTCGCTGAATTCGGAGGCGCCGCTGGCATTCGAGACGCGGGCCTGCTCGAATCGGCCCTCGCGCGGCCGCTCAATCGATTTGCCGACGGGAAGCCGGGCCTCTTTGAGCTGGCGGCGAGCTACGCATTCGGTCTTGTTCGCAATCATCCTTTCCTCGACGGAAATAAACGAATTGGTTTCGTGACGGCGGTCCTTTTCCTGGAGCTAAATGGCTATCGCTTCGACGCGACCGAGGTCGACGCTACCATCCAAACCCTTGCCTTGGCGGCACGCAAGTTGAGCGAACGCGCTTACGCCGAATGGCTGGAAGCGAACTCGAAGAGAGCTTCGTCTTCTCGTTAGGCCATCGGCCTTAGCCCTTGGGCGGAGCGGGAGTCGGCGGATTGGCGCCGGGCGTGGTCGCCCCAGCCGCGGGAGCGGGCGGTGCGCCGCCGGGAACATCGGCATCGGCGGGAACGGCGAGAATGTCGGGCTCGGTAAAGGATTCGGTGCGGCCAGCCAGCTCTTTGCGGAGAGCGGCGACGCCTTCCGCCGTGACCGGTGATCCCTTGTTTCCCCAGGCGGAACGCTCATAGGTGACGACGTCCGCGATCTTCTCGTCGGTGAGTGTCTTGTCCCAGGGTTGCATGACGGCGGAGCCGTAATGCTGCCCCTTCACGGTGAGCGGGCCTTGCAATCCCTTGAGCACAATCATGACGTGGCGGCGCGATCCGCCATTGGTCATCTCGGTCCCGACCAGCGGGGGGTATTGTCCCGCGACACCGAGACCGTTGGCCTGATGGCAGGTGGCGCAGTTCGCCGAGTAAATCTTTGCCCCTTTCTCGGCCGGCGTGAGTTCGACAGTCTCCTGCGCGGCCCCAGCTCCGGCGCGGGTCGCGACACGCGGGGCGTTCCCGAGATAATCGAGCCCGTCGCCGCTCCAGTTGCCGGCATAACGCCCCAGATAAGCGCCGCCGAAAAAGACGGCGAGCCCATAGATCGCGATCAGCCAGAGCGAGAGCGGCTCGCGACCCGCCTGCGGGTCCACTTTTTCCCTAACGACGGCGGCATGCGTCTGCTGCACGTCCTGGGTTTCGCCGTAGTCCATCCCCTGGCGCGGAGAATTTTCCGAAGGCGGCGGGTTCATTTCTTCGCCTCCTCCTTGGCCGGTGCGGCCGCGATGACGGGCGACTTCGCCTCTTTCAGGGGATGGGATTGGTCGCGTGACATGAGGTAGGCGACGAGACATTTGGCGTCGTAGCTGGGGACGATTTCCCAGCCCGCTTCCGGCTCCTGATTCTCGCTCCCGGCGAAATTAATCGCATCGGGCGAGATGACGCCGGAGATGCGGCGTTTCTCGTAGAGGAAACGGTAAGCCGGCATGTCGGAATCTTCGTTCAGACTGCGCGGATTATAGAGATGGCGATGATGCCAGGCGGCGGTGTAAGGGAGCGGTTGACCGCCCGCGGTGAGTGCTTTGACGTCCGAGACTAACGATGGCGCGCCGGTCGGGGCGTTGGCGGCGGGTTGCTCGCCGGCCGCCGGCACCGGGCTGACCGCGGGAGCGGGAGAGGCCGTCGCGACTGCCGGACTTGCGCCTAACGACGGGCTGCCCGCGGGAGAGGCCGCGGCAGTTGCCGGACTTCCAGCAGCCGCAGGAGCTGCGGCAGGACTGCCCGCGGGTGCGGGACTGGCCGCGCCCTTTTCCTGCAGAGCGGGACGATGGCCGACGTTGGCGAGGTCAGGACCGGTCCGCTCTTTTCCGAGAAAAACGATCGGCTCGAAAATGTAATCGCGCGGGGCGCTCCGGCGCTCGCCCCATTTGCGTTCGAGATCGGCGCCGCCGTAATCCGGCCGGACCTGTTGCGAATGACAATAGACGCAGCCGTTGGCCGCATACACTTCCGCGCCTCGATGCACCATCCCGGAAAGCGGCTGCGGATAAATGTCGGTGCCTTCTTCATCGCTCTGCGGATTGAGACTGCCGATCTGCAGATTCGGAATAACCGTGAGGCCAAGCCAGGAGAAAGCAAAGATGCCGAAGATGCCGAAAAAGAGCGGCTGCAAACCTTTCATCGATGCACCTCACTTCCTTCCGGCTCGAGCGGGTTGAGGAAAGTCGGCACTCTCGCGGTGCGCCCGAAGCCGAGAAGCATCAACCCAAAATGAAAAGCGAAAACGAAGTGCGAGACCGTGAGGAGGAGCCCGGACAAGCTGCGCCCGCGCAGATAAGGCAGCATCGATTCGACGCTTTCGGAGAACGGCAGCGTCGGATCGTTCAAGCTCACGCCTTGGACAAAGCCGCCCACGAGCAGGAGCAAAACCATCAGGCCGATACCGTAGGCAGCCGACCAAAAATGCAGCTTGATGAGGGAAGCGTAGCGCCACTCGCGACCGATCAGGCGCGGCACGATGTAATACATCGAACCGAAGATCACCATCGTGAAAAAGGCGTAAAGCCCGAGGTAAGTGTAGCCGATACTGACCTGGGTGAAATGGACGATGCTCGCGACCGAGCGGAGCGACATGATCACGCCGACGACGCTGAAGACGGTGTAGGCAATCGCCCCGAAA
>JBBQHV010000227.1:0-3666 GCA_038324295.1 Chthoniobacterales bacterium | reverse complement strand
TTGGCGGAATTCATTGATTTCCTGCTCCATCTTCTTGATCGAGGAAATTTTCTCATCGCGCTCTTTTGCCTTCGCGCTCTTGGCGTCTGCGCTCAGAGCGGGCGCTTCGAGCTGCTGATTGAGCTTGTTGATTTCGTCGAGGGCCTTTTTGTAGGAATCCGCCCGGTCGTCGTACTCCTTCTTCGCGGCGTTCTTGGCTTCGTTGATTTTGCTTTCGGCGTCCTTGGTCTTGTTGTATTCCTTGAAGGCGCGATTCATGTCGATGGTGCCAATTTTGAGGCCTTGCGCGAAAGCCGCGGCGGGCAATGCAAAGGCGGCGAAAAGGGCCACGAGGGTAAGTTTTTTCATATGTAGGGTCAGACTGGTAGTCGGGATGGCTTTAGACTGCAAGGGCCGGGTGTCGTTCAAAATTGATAGCCGACGTTGAAGTTGAAGTGGCCGCCGGAGCCAAACTGTTTCCCCGTGACCGGGAAACCGTAATCGATCCGAAGGGGCCCGATAGGCAGATCGAGACGGAGGCCGACGCCAACGTCGCTCGCGAGTTGCGAGGTGTTAAGATCGAAGGCGCTGACGTTCACTATTCCGGCGTCGTAAAAGAGAGCGAAACGGACTTTGGGAATAATAGGAAAGGTGTCCTCGACCGTAAAGCGGGCCAGAGTCTTGCCGCCAAGCGGTTCGCCATTCTGATCCCGCGGCGAGACATCCCGGAAATTGAACCCACGCAAATCATTCGCGCCCCCGAGGAAAAGGCGGTCGAAAATCGGGACCTCGGGACCACCGCCCCAGGTATCGATGGCCGCGAACTCAGCGTTGAGGAGGAGGATGTTGTCGAGCGGGAGCGGGAAATATTGGGAGCCGACCACGTCAAAGCCGTAAGTCTGCACGTCGCCGCCGAGAAAACCACCCGCCACATGCGGGGTGAAAACGAAACGATGGCCGCGCCGGGTCAGAAAAACATTGTCACGCGTATCGTAGGCGAACGAGGGGGTGAGCTCGCTTTTGAGACGGGTTCCGGCCTCGATCTGGATTAAAGCCGAAGCCGCGCTCGATATGTTTAAAATCTCGATCTGCTCCAGCCGATAGGTCAGGCCCACATAAGAAAAGGGGCCGACCGGCACGCGCGTATCGATCGAGAAACCGTAATCGCGTACATCATAGAGCGAGCTGTAATAGCTCGCCCCGTGATAGAATAATTCTCCGCCTAACGACAGGCGATAGCCAAGGAAATAAGGCTCCGTCAGGGAAATGGAGTAATCCTGCCGCTGCGAGCCGAACTGCGCCCGGGCTCGGAATTTCTGGCCCGCTCCGGTGAAGCTCGGCCAGTTGAGCACGTCGAAATTGCCCTGTGAGAATTCGATGAAGCCGATGATGCTGTCGATCGTGCTGTAGCCGGCTCCAAATTGGAGGGAGCCGGTCCGCTTTTCCTGCACCTGGACGACGAGATTCTTCCGGCTCGGGACGCCGCTGTCTTGCGGAAAGGTTTCGACTTTTTCGAAATAGTTCAAATTCTCCAACCGCTTCTTCGAAACGTCGACGCGCACCGTATTATAAACATCGCCCGGCAGGACGAGGACCTCGCGCCGGATGACCTTGTCTTGCGTCCGGGTGTTGCCGACGATGGTAACCCTTTCGACGAAGGAGCGTCCCCCCTCGGTGATGTTGTAGGTCAGATCGACCTGGCCCGGCCCAGCTTGCGTGCCCTGCGGCTGGATATCGACATCGACGAATCCGCCGATGCCATATCCGTCGGTGATGGACTTCGTGTCCGCGGCCAGCGCTTCCGGGCTATAAATCGAGCCCTCCTTCATTTTTACAACCGCGCGCAACCGCTTCTCGTCCGTCTCCTGCTGGCCGCGGAAGGCGAGTTTGCGGACGTGATATTGGACGCCCTCCTCGATCACGATAACGAGGCGCAGTCCGCCTTTGAAGTGCTCCTGCCGCACCTCCGGGATCGCGACATCTATATAGCCGTGGTTCTGATAGAACTCGCGGATGCTGTCGAGGTCCTGTTGCAGCTGCGTCTGGTCGAGCCGCCCGGATTTATCGAGAAAGGAAACCATGCTTTTCGACTTGGTTTTCATTTGCTTGCGAAGTTTGCGGTCGCTGAAGACTTTGTTCCCGACGAAGCGGATCTCGCGAATGGCGCCCTTTTCGCCTTCGTTGATCGTGTAGACGGCCCGGGCGGTACCGCGCTCCTGGTTATTTACAAGGTTCAAATCCACCTTCACGGCAGTGAAGCCTTTCTTTTGATAGTAGTCGTTGATCGCCTGACGACCGTCCTCGAGTTTTTCCGCGTCGGCCGCCGCCGGCAGCTTCATTTTTACCTGCTTGCGGATCGCTTTCGCGTTCAAGCTTTGCGCTCCATCGATCTCGATCTCGGTGACGAGTGCGCGCGTCGCAAGAATGACCTGAACGCGGACGCCGTTGCCCGAGGGTTCACCAAAAATCCGGACGTTCTGGATCTTGCCGGTGTTATAGAGCCCGCGAATGTCGTCTTCGACCGTGGTCTCGGAATAAGGCTGGCCGACTTTGGTCCGCATGTTGGCGAGGACGCGATCGCGGCTGACCGTTTCAGGGCCGACGTAGCTGACGTCGATCCCGGTAACGGTGGCGCCTTCGAGGCCCTGGGCGCGCGCCGGAGTGGAAACGGCGGTGGCCCAGCCTAACAAAAGCAGAAGAGCCGCGAGGCGGCCTAACGAAATCATAGTTTTCATAGAAAAGACCGGCGCAATCGAGTCCGTGCGCAGAATGTGGCGTATTAGATGGGGAATGGGAGCAGCCTCGTCAAGGCAGGAATCGAAAACAATCGGCAATGGCGAAAGCGGTCAGCCAGCCCTTCCGCCCGGTTTTTCCCGGCCGTGGCCGGCCGCGTTGGCCGGCGATCTCGACTCGCCCGGGGCCGAGCGCCGCGCCGAAAAATCGTTGTTTGAAAAGACGCTTCGTCAGGTCAACGAAATCGCCTGGAAGGAGCTGACGACGTCGTCCGGCCCCGCCTCGGTGAAGAAGCATTCGTAAAAGCCCGGGCCCAAATCCCAGTGATCGCCCTTGTAATAATCGTCCCGATAAAAACGCCAGATGCCGCTCACCACGATGAGCGAGCTGACCCGGTCGTTCCAAAAGTCGCCCAGAAAATGGAAGCTCAGATTGGTCCGCGCGTAGGCCCCTCTAAACCCGACGTGATCGTAGACGACCACCTCCGGAAGCCGAACGAGCCCTTCCGCCGGTTTCTCGTGGGACGGCCCCGCCGCGCAGGCGTGATAGCTCAGATTCTCCAATTTCCACTTCGTGTCGATGATCGCGCCATTGTCTGGCGACAGCTCGGTTTTCGGTATTTGTCTCATAAGCGGGTTTTTACTTTTTCGATTTGAACAGGACGCTGCGTGCTTGTCGAGCGCGAGATTTCTAGAGGCCGTGCTCGAGATTGTCGGAGCGCAGCCGGATGGTTTTGGTTTGCAGATCGTGCGAGGCGCGAATGAAGCGGACCGTTTTGCTCTTCGCGCGCATCAGGATGGAGTGGGTGATTGCGTTTGCGCCCTGCGCTTTCACCCCGCGGAGAAGCGCGCTGTCGCTGATCCCGGTCGCGCAAAAAATAATGTTTTCGCCATTCGCCAGATCGTCGGCGAAAAAGACGCGACTGAGATCTTCTTCGCAGCCATCGGCGACGAG
>JBBQHV010000226.1:0-3723 GCA_038324295.1 Chthoniobacterales bacterium | reverse complement strand
CGGCTCGGATCGTTCTGGGTTCGCGCGGGAGCGAGCTGGCGCTGGCCCAGACGCGACTGGTCGAGCAGGCGCTGCGGCGGGTCTGGCCGGAATTGGAAATCGCGGTCGAGATCATCCGGACGAGCGGGGACGAAAGCGCGGTACCGGTATCCGATCGGAAGGCGGGCCGGAAAGGAATCTTCACGCGCGAGATCGAGAAAGCACTTCTCGCGCAGCGCATCGATGTCGCGGTGCACAGCGCGAAAGGTTTGCCGAGCGTGGGGCCGGCCCGGCTGGAGGTGGCGGCGGCCCTGCCGCGGGCCCCGGCGGAGGATGTCTTGATCACGAAATCGGGCGGCGGCCTAACGACATTGGCGGCGGGCGCGACAATCGCGACCGGCAGTGTGCGACGCCAGCACCAACTGCGCTGGCGGCGGCCCGACCTGCAGGTCGCCGACCTGCGCGGGAACGTGCCGACCCGGGTGCGGAAATTGCGCGAGAACGACTCGTGGAGCGGGATTATCCTCGCGCACGCCGGGCTGGAACGGCTCGAGCTGGATTTGCAGAGGGAAATTCTCCCGCTGGATGAATTCGTCCCGGCGGGTGGCCAGGGCGTGATCGCGCTGCAGATCCGCCAGGATAACGAGCCGGCGCGCCGGCTTCTCGAACAGATAAACGATCTGCCGACCCTTCTGGCGTTGCGGGCGGAGCGGGAATTTTTGCGCCTTCTCGATGGCGATTGCGATTCACCGGTCGGAGTCCACGCCATCGTGAAGGGCGGAGAGCTGCACTTGCGCGCGCAAGTTTTTGAATCGAAGACAGCGGCGCCGAAGATGGGAACGACGAGTGGCGCGAGCGATTACCCGGAAGTGGTCGCGGGCGGGCTGATGCAGCTGATTTATGGCGAATAAGAAAGCGGAAGGACGCTGTTATCTGGTCGGAGCTGGTCCGGGCGATCTCGGGCTCGTGACTTTGCGCGCGAAGCAGTTGATCGAGCGGGCCGAAGTGATTGTTTACGATTATCTCTGCAATCCCGAGATGCTGGGCTGGGCAGCGGCGGGAGCGGAGATCATCTACGCGGGGAAAAAAGCGGGTGCGCATACCCTCGAGCAGGAGGAGATCAATGCCCTCCTGGTTGAGAAAGCGCGCACCGGTTTCGTCGTCGTTAGGCTGAAAGGCGGCGATCCCTTCTTATTTGGTCGCGGCGGGGAGGAAGCGCAGGCCCTCGCGACGGCGAAGATTCCGTATGAAATCGTGCCGGGAGTGACCTCCGCGATCGCGGCGCCGGCTTACGCGGGAATTCCGGTGACGCATCGCGGGCTCGCCTCGCACGTCACTTTTTTCACCGGACACGAAGACCCGGAAAAGACGGAAAGCGCGATCGACTTCGCGGCCCTGGCCCGACTCGGCGGAACGCAGGTGATGCTGATGGGAGTGGAGCGGATCGAGGCGATCGTGCAAAAAATGCGCGAGCACGACGTGCGCGAGGATTTGCCGGTCGCGCTGGTCCGCTGGGGCACGACCGGGCGCGAGCAAGTTCTTCGCGGCACGCTGCAAAACATCGCCGCGCGCGTCGCGGAAGAAAATTTCGAGCCGCCCGCGGTCGCGATTTTCGGCGAAGTGGTGTCGTTAGGCAAAGAGCTCGACTGGCGCGCGGAACAACCGCTCGCGGGCAAACGCATCGTCGTGACGCGCACCCGCAAACAGGCCGGCGCCTTGAGCAGCCAGCTGCGCGAGCTGGGCGCGGAGGCGATCGAGTTGCCCACCATCCGGATCGAACCGCCGAGCGATCTGCGCCCCTTTGCCGAGCTCGTGCAGGACGCGCACGGCTACGACTGGATCGTTTTCACGAGCCCGAACGGCGTGACCGCTTTTTTTGAGATGTTCTACAAACTTTACGACGACGCGCGCGAGCTCGGCGGGGTGCGGATCGCGGCGATCGGCCCGGCGACCGCGCAACGGGTGCGGGATTTTCACCTGAAGGTCGATCTGCAGCCGGCGGAGTTCGTGGCCGAGGGGGTGGTGCGCGAATTCAAGAAGGAAGGCGACATCGAAAATCTGCGCATTCTGATCGCGCGGGCAGAGGAGGCGCGGGACCTGCTACCGAAGGAGCTCAGTGCCTTGGGCGCCATCGTGGATGTTGCTTTTGCCTACCGGACCGTCCCGGAGACGGACGATCGGACGGGAGCGCGCACACGGCTGGTGGAACAAGGGGCCGATATGATCACTTTCACGAGCTCTTCCACAGTGGAAAATTTCCTCGCCCTCGACCTGCCCTGGCCGCCCGGGATGCAGGTCGCGAGCATCGGGCCGATTACTTCGCGGACGGCGCGGGAGCGCGGCCTAACGATCGCGGTGGAAGCAACGCAACACGATGTCCCCGGGCTGGTCGAGGCGATCCGCCGCTTTTTCAGCAAGACTTCATGAGTCAGGCGACGGAGGTGGAAACGGATTTTACCGCAGCCATGCAAGAGCTAAGCGCGCGCGCCGAGAGCGAGAAGGACGGGGCGAAGCGCGAAGCGCAGATCGCGGCCGGGATGTCGACCATGATCAGCGCGATCCATTCGCTCGGGCAGCGGGTCGAGTCGCTCGAGGAATCGGTCATGCGGAAATTCGAGAACCTCCATTTCGAGAAGATCGAGCAGCAGCTCGTTGCCCTGCGCGACAGCGAGTCGGTCAACCAGAAGCTCTTCGATTCGCTCCATGAAGAGCTGCACAGCTATCGCGATAATTTCGTGCGCGACGCCCTCCAGAAGCCGGTCATCCGCGAGCTGATCGTTTTGTTTGACGACCTGAGCGGGATCGCGGCCCAGCTGGAGAAAGCGGCGGCCGACGAAACCACCGGCCCGGCCCATGTGCAGACGCGCGACAACGTCAGCAACACGCTCCATTCGCTCGTCGAAATTTTGCATCGGCTTGAGGTCACGGAAATCGAACCGACGGAAAGAGTGGATCGGCAGTTGCATCGCGTCCTCAGCGTGGAAAAAACGGAAGCGAGCGAGGAAGACGGGCTCATCGTTAGGCGACTGAAGCGCGGGTTTCTCTGGCACGGCAAAGTGCTGCGGCCCGAAGAGGTCGTGACGAAGCGTTTTCAATAGGCGCAAAGCGCGGCTCTCCGCGAGCCGAAAAAAGCGCGGCGGAAATCAATTCCGTGTTTCAAACGTGGCGGGCATGAAAACTGCATTCAGAAGGGCGCACGTCAGCGCAAAGTCACCAATTCTCCTATCAAAAAAACATGAGTAAACGCAAAGCAGTCGGGATCGACCTGGGCACGACCTTCTCGGCCGTGGCTCACATCGACGCCTACGGAAAACCACAAATCATCCCTAACGCCGAAAGCGAACGCATCACGCCCTCCGTTCTGCTCTTCGACGGCACGAACGCGATCGTCGGGACGGTCGCGAAAAACAACACCGTGGCCGAGCCGGAAAAGGTGGTCGATTTCGTAAAACGCGAGATGGGCAAAGGGAAGGAGCAGTTCCATCGCAACTTCGACGGAAAAAATTATTCGGCCGAAGAACTTTCCGCGCTCATCCTGAAGAAGCTCAAGGCCGACGCGGAGAAGTATCTGAAAATTCCCGTGACCGATGCGGTCATCACGGTGCCGGCTTACTTCAACGATTCCGAGCGGACCGCGACGATCACCGCGGGCCGGCTGGCGGGATTGAACGTCCTCCACATCATCAACGAACCGACCGCGGCGGCGCTCGCTTACGGTCTCGACAAACTCGACGAAGACCAGAC
>JBBQHV010000225.1:0-3765 GCA_038324295.1 Chthoniobacterales bacterium | reverse complement strand
CTGCTCGAATTTGAAAAGGTCCAGCGGTACCTGATCGAGTTGCTTGGGCGCCGCGGTCGTGGCCGCTGTGTTCTCCATTTCCGAACCGGCCCAGGCCGTGCCCGCAAGAGTCAGAAAGAGAACCGCAACGAGGATATTTTTCATAAGAACGTGTTTGTTTAGCTCAATCGTCTGGTGGGCACAAAGGGGATTCGCGGTTCGCTGGAAATATTCCAAAAAGACGCGCTAATCGGCCCGCATGGCAGGGTTGTTTTCGAGGTCAGGGCCGATCGAAAGGGGTCGCCTAGACTCCGTCCACGGAGAAGTTGACGGGTTCGGCCTGGGGGCGTTCGTTGTTGCTCTTGCGCTGCTCCGCATCCTTCATCTCGCGGGACAATTTCTCGACCCGCTGCCGCATGATTTTGCCGGCTTTGAATTTCACCGTCGCCCGGGGCGGAATCACGAAACTGCTGCCTGGCTGATTGGGGTTGCGTCCGACGCGCGGTTTCGTGAGGCGCGGCTGGAAGACGCCGAAGTTGCGCAGCTCGACCGCAACGTTGCGGGCAAGGCTGTCGGTGATCTCGTCGAGGGTTCGTTGCACGACCTCGAAGACTTGATGCTGCACCATGCCGGTCTTGTTACTGATCGACACGACGATGTCGCGCTTTGTGAGCTTGCTCATTGTGCAATTGGAATCGTGGCCCGGGGCCTGGGTGAGCGGATGAATTCGAAAAAATAACGCCGGAACCGTAAAAGACGGTTTCACCGAAAAAGGCTCTCTCCGAGTTATTTCGGCGGAGCGGCTGCTAGCGGCGGGCCAGCCTTTGGCCAAAGAGGCGGGCGAGCGATTCCCCGAGGGCGGTGCGCGAACGCAGCTCTTTCTTGCGGGCCTTGAGCTGGCCCTGGACGACCCCGATCTTCGTAAAAACCGCGTTCCAATCCAGCTCCAGCCGCCGGGTTTCCTCATGGGAAAGCTCGCGCACCCCGCGAATCGAGAGGGCGCGCTGGAGGACGTTCATGGCCTTGCCGGCGAGCTCTTCCACGAGGTCGAGCTTTTCGAAAACATGTTCGCTTTCCTGGAGCAGAATCCCGCGAATCTCGGTGAACTGGCGTTCCTGATCGACCGAGATGATGGGCTTCGATTTGTCGAGCGCGTAGGCGATGAAGTTGTGCAGCTTCCTCCAGCTCTCGGATTGCAGGGCAAGGAGACGCAACTCGTTTTCGAGCTCGGGATCGATCATGACTTGAAGGGCATGCTCACCATCTCGAGCGTCTCGTCGAGTTTTTGCATATTATCGATCAACAAATGCGCCCAGGGCCGGTCGACCGTCTGGATCTGGCTGATGATGCCCTCCTCGAAATAAAACCGCCCCTGCCGCCAGCGGAAAATCTCCGCCACCGCCGCTTCGCCCTCGAGGGTGCCGTAGACCGCGTGCCTCACGATCCCGTGGTGCAGGTAGATTTCGCTGTTCCCGCGCCCGGACTTGAACGTGAAACGCCCGCTCCGCTGCCCGAGACAGCTCATTTGCAAAACGTCGGCCGCGGAGAATTGATTGAGATTGCCGATCAGGGAATGGCAGGGATCGATCCCCTCGGTCGGGGTCCCGCTGCGATGCTCGAACTTCGCCACGATGGCGCGCAACTGCCGCCGGAGCTGACGATCGGAAACGTCGGTCGCGACCAGCGTGATCTTCTGCTGTTCGGCCTGCGACTCGAGCGCGGCGCTCGGCCGCTCGGAAGGAAGGCAAAGGATTTCGAGCGAAGGAAAATGCTGGCGTGCGTCGGTCGCCTGCTCGATCGCGATCGCCGGCTCGCCTTCCACGACGAAGAGATCAAACCCTTCGCGCATCAGGACATAGATGCCATCGGAGAGGCTGCGCACGATGCGGCTTTCCACCTTGGGCATCGCGTCAAACATCGCCAGCGCGGTGTCCTGGAAAACGGGATCGGAGTTGAGGATAAGTAATCTAGTTTCCACCTGGTGGCTCGAAAGCGTCCGCCATTTACAGCAGGAAGCTTGCCGCCTTCGGGCGCACTCCCACACCCTCCTCAAGGAGGAATGACGCTCTGGAGAGGGGTCACTGGGACTTCGCTTTGCGCCACTCGCGCCGCGGCGGCGGAGCCGCGTAGTGGCCGGGCGCGATCTCGTGCGCGGTCCGGAAATGGACTTTTGCAAATTTCCGCAGCGCCTCCGGCCCGCCCTGCTCGACGATCTTTTTCGCCGCTTCCTTGATCGGCGCCGAAACCCCGCGGCCGAGGGTGAGTCCGGCGCTCTTCCCGTTGCGCTCCAGCCAGTCGATGAACGCTTCCCGCGCCAGGATCGACGCGGCCGCGACCGCCAGATCGGATTCCGCTTTCGTCCGCTGCTCCAGCTCAATCGTCTGGCCGTGCTGAAGCAGCGCCTTCTTGATCACGCGCTCGTCGGCAAATTTATCCGACAAGGCGCGCGGACAATCCGGCCGTTTCGCGAGCAGGTTTTCGATCACCCGCGCGTGGCCCCAGCCGAGGAGGTCGTTCAGATTGTCGAACTTCTCGTAGAGCGCGTTGTATTTTTCCGGGCCGATCAGGATGACTTCGAAAGCCACGCCCGGGGTTTCCCGAATCATTTTCGCGAGCGCGTGAATCTTCGCGTCGGAGCCGATGCGCTTGCTATCCTGAATGCCGTTTTCCAAAAACGTTCTCGCGATCTCGCGATCGGTGTAAACACCCGCGATCACGAGCGGGCCGAAAAAATCGCCCTTCCCGCTCTCGTCGATCCCAAAATGAGGCTCGAACATTTCCGGCGCATGCACCTCTTCGTAGCCGAGCCGCGCTTCGCCCAAAATTTTCGGCTCCAGCTCGAAGCTGACGAAATCCTCGATCCCCTTCCCTTGCAGCAAGACTTTGGGCCCTTTCTCGTAAACCGCGACGCTCAGCTTGTTTTTCTGCGCGAAGAAAATCGTGTAGGGCTTCGGCGAAAAGGTGAAGCCGAGTTCGTCGAGCAGCTTCCGCAGCGCCTCCACCTGCGCGGGTGTGAGCGGGGCGGTGTAAGTCGTGAGCGCGCCCACTAAGAAGTTGTAGCCGGGGGCGTTGACCCCGGCCGCTCAAGAACTGGTCGCGCGCCAGACCAGCCGGGGTCATCGCCCCAGGCTACAACTCGCGCGTTTTGTTTCATTTGGCCTTCGCCTGTTTGCGCACGAGCGAAGTCATCACGCCCTGGATGCGCAGCTCGCGCGCCGGCACGAGATCGGGATAGCGCGGGTTTTCCGCTTTCAAATAAGGTCGGCCGCGCTCCGTCACGTAACGCTTCAGCGTCGTCTCGCCATCAATCAACGCCGCCACGATGTCGCCGCTTTTCGCGGTCTGCCGATCCTCCAGAATCACGATATCGCCATCGACAATGTGGGCGCCGATCATCGAGTCCCCCCGCACCCGGAGGGCGAAAGTGCGCGCGCTGCGCGAAGCATTGAGCGAGTCGAGATCGAGCGCGACGTGGCCTTCGATGTTTTCCTCCGAGAGCGTGGCCATGCCGGCGGGAATCTCGCCGTAGATCGGGATATCGACCACGCGCGTTTTCGGCGCGGCCGTGATGAGGGCGCGGGCTTTGCGCGCGTGGCGCTGGAGAAAACCTTTCCGCTCGAGCGCGGCGAGGTACTGCATGACCGAAGTCTGGCTCGCAAAACCGAAATGTTCCTGGATCTCGCGCGTGCTCGGGGTGAGACCGTTGGCGCGCTGCTCGGTCTGGATGAACTGGAGGATATTTTTCTGCCCGGGCGTGAGCATTTGAACATGTTCGCAAAAACATGC
>JBBQHV010000224.1:0-3773 GCA_038324295.1 Chthoniobacterales bacterium | reverse complement strand
GTTACGTTTTTTCCGAGCTCGATGTCAGTTGGTTTGAAGAACCCGTTTCCTCCGACGATCTCGACGGCCTGCGCCTGATGCGTGACGACGGCCCGCCCGGGATGGACATCGCCGCCGGCGAATACGGCTACGACGTCACTTATTTCCAGCGCATGCTCAGCGCTGGCGCGGTCGACGTCCTGCAAGCCGACGCGACCCGTTGCGGCGGCTACACCGGGTTTTTCCAGGCGGCAGTCTTGTGCGAAGCGCATCATCTTCCGCTCTCCTCGCATTGCGCGCCGGCCTTGCACATCCCAGTAGGCTGTTCCGCGCGACCCTTTCGGCACGCGGAATATTTTCACGACCACGCGCGCATCGAAAAAATGTTTTTCGACGGCGTTCCCCAGCCTAACGACGGCGCCTTGAAACCGGATCTCTCACGTCCGGGCAATGGCCTGACTTTGAAAAGAAAGGAGGCGAAGAAATTCGCCCTGTGACGTCGCCACAGACTCTGGGGAGCGCACGCGCCTCGCGTGCTGGTTTCGGCGCCTCGCCGAAACAGGCTTTAGCTCGCATCGCGTCGCTTAAGGAAAAAGTTCGCGATGGCGAGGCGCCATCGCCAGCACGCGAGGCGCGTTCGCTCCCCGGAGTCTACGACCGGGCGCGATCCGTTTTTTCCAAGTCTAAACTGAGATGAGCGCCCTAACGAAAAGCATCCGCAACCTCGCCTCCTCGCGCGGAAACGGGAAATATCCCGACAACCTTTTCAACAAGTTCCTTCCCACGCCGCTCGCTCGTGAAGCGCGCCTCGCCGAGGCGCACATCCGCGAAGGCCGTTTCCAGCGCAGCCTTTCCTTCCTCGCCGGCGCCTCGAGCGTGCTCGCCGGCGCCGAAGTCGCCTACGAACATTACAAAGGCAGTTACGGCCAGCGCATCATGTATTCGCCCCCCATCCTGGGCGCGGCGATGACGATCGCGGGATTGTTAGGCGCGTTCAATCAGCGCGCCGCTCGCACCATCTTGCGCTGGACCTCGGCGATCACGCTGCTCAACGGGCTCGTCGGCTTTTGCTATCACGTTCGCGGAATCGCGCGCAAACCCGGCGGCTGGCGCCTCCCGATCACCAACATCATCATGGGGCCGCCGATTTTCGCCCCTCTCCTTTTCGGCGTGAGCGCCTATCTCGGGCTGATCGCCTCTTTCCTCCGCCCGGAGGAAGCGCCGCCGATGATCCTGCGTGCGCCGAAAGCAAAATTGCTCTCGCTCACTTCCGAAGAAATGGCGGCGCATCATCCCTGGACGATCGGTTTGCGCGAAGGGCGATTTCAAAAACATCTCGCCGCCGCCACGATCGTCGGGACGTTTTGCAGCGGGGCGGAAGCGCTCTATTCGCATTACAAAAATAACTTCCGCTACCTCTCGCAGTGGACACCGGTCATCATCGCACCGCTCCTCATGGGGGCGGCGGCGGGCGCGATCGTTAGTCCGAAAATCGCGCGCACCTGGTTGCCGGCGATGTCGCTGCTCGCGATCGCCGATGGCGGGGTGGGATTTTTTTATCACGCGCGCGGGATCGTGAGGCGACCGGGCGGGCTCAAGAAACCGCTCTACAACATTCTTTACGGCCCGCCGATTTTCGCGCCGCTGCTTTTCGCCGCCTGCGGCACGATCGGGCTATTGGCGAGCCTGATGCGGAGGGAACGCTGATGCGGCTATTGCCTAACAAATTCAGAAAGAGTTTGCGCGCGGCGCCAGCTCCGGGGAGCGCACGCGCCTCGCGTGCTGTTTTGTGCGCCGCGCGCAAAACCGAAGGTTCCCATGCGTGCGCCCAGGGAAAAAGTTCGCGATGGCGAGGCGCCATCGCCAGCACGCGAGGCGCGTGCGCTCCCCAGACTCGCGCGCGACCCTCAGTCTTTGATCATGCCTAACGACCACTCCGATTCCACTCCACCCGAGCGCCTCCCGCTCGACGAGCACACTCTGCAACCGCTCCTGCCCAGGGCCCAGCCCGGTTATTACCCCGGCTTCAGCACCCTCGCGCAGCAGGAATTTTGGGATGCGCGCACCCGCGAGGTGGTGCGCAAACGGGTCGAACAAATCCCGCCGATCCGCTTCTTCACCCCGGCGGAGACGCGCTTCATGCAGATCATGATCGAGCATCTCCTCCCCCAGGATGATCGCGACGCAGCCCATCAGATTCCGATCCTGCCTTACATCGACGAGCGCCTCCACGAAGGCCGCACCCCGGGGTACCGTTTCGAATCGATGCCGCCCGACGTCGACGCCTACCGCCTCGGGATGCAGGCGATCGAGCAGATGGCACACGCCAATCACCACCGCAGCTTCGTCGATCTTACCTGGCCCGAGCAGGAGAAACTTCTCAAATCGATCCACGACGCCAAGCCACTCCCCGGCGCAGACGAAATCTGGCAGCGCATGCCAGTTTATCGCTACTTCGCGCTCGTCATGCAGGACTGCACGGAAATGTATTACTCGCATCCCTGGGCGTGGGACGAGATCGGCTTTGGCGGCCCGGCTTATCCGCGCGCTTATACGCGGCTGGAGCGGGGCGAGCCGGAGCCGTGGGAAGTGGAGGAAAAGCGTTACGATTGGGTCATGCGTCCCGAGGTCTGGGTCTCCGATCCGGAGGAGAAAGAGATCGCGGCTCACAGCGGGTTTCCGATCGCGGGTCAGGGAGGTTCGCATTGAACGAACCGCTCGGCGGCGCCTTCGAGTCGCCTAACGAAGATAAGCACTATCTCGGCCCGATGCAGCGGATCGAGACGCCGATGCGGCGTTTTGCGCCTAACGAGGAGCTGGATTATCTCATCGTCGGGGTGGGCGCGGCCGGCGGCGTTCTCCTGCAACGGCTCGCCCGCAGCGGCTTTCGTGTTGCCGGCCTGGAGGCGGGGCCGTTCTGGGACACGGAACGCGATTGGGTGAGCGACGAGAAGGGTTCGCACCAGCTTTACTGGGAGGACATGCGCATCACCGGCGGCGACGACCCGCTCACCTTCGGCGCGAACAACAGTGGCAAAGGGGTTGGCGGCGGCTCGGTCCATTGGGCTGCGTTCACACCGCGTTTTCATCCATCGGATTTTGAAATCTACACGCGTGACGGCGTTGGCACGGACTGGCCCATGTCCTACTGGGAACTGAAACCATACTACGAACTGCTCGAGCTCGAAATGCCGGTGGCGGGACCGGCCTGGTATCCGTGGGGCGATCCGCACGGCTACGCCTATGGACCGCATCCCATGGGTGGCGTCGGCAACGCGCTCATCAAAGGCTGCACCTCGTTAGGCATCCCGGTCAGCGCGGGCGGGCCGGTCGCGATTTTGTCCGGCTCGCGGAACGATCGGCCGCACTGCATTTATCGCGGCTTTTGCATTCAAGGCTGCAAGGTCGGCGCGAAGGCGAGCACGCTTATCACTCATGTGCCAGACGCGATCGCGAACGGCGCCGAAGTGCGCGACCGCTCGATGGCGAATCGGATTCACCTCGGGAGAAACAATCGTGTCACCGGTGTGAGCTATTTCGATCGCGAAGGTCGCGAGCATTTTCAAAAAGCAAAGGCCGTGATCGTCTCCGGTTACGCAATTGAAACGCCGAGATTGCTTTTGAATTCCGCCTGTGACGGCTACGAAAAGGGACTCGCCAACTCGAGCGACACAGTCGGTCGTTATCTCATGGCCCAGGCCGGCAACGTTGTTCTCGGGCGTTTCGACGAACTCGTCAGGATGTACAAGGCGCCCCCCGCACACGCGCTCACGGAAGAGTTTTACGAAACGGAT
>JBBQHV010000223.1:0-3778 GCA_038324295.1 Chthoniobacterales bacterium | reverse complement strand
CCCTCGGCCCGCAGTTTATCGGCGAAGCGCTCGGCTCGGCGGACGACCCGATGGATATTTTCTTTTTCGATAACACCGATCCCGATGGCTTCGATCGGGTGCTGGGAAAAATCGGCGACGGCCTGGGCGAGACGCTGGCGGTCGTGATCTCGAAATCCGGCGGCACAAAAGAGACGCGTAACGGAATGCTGGAAGCAGCGGCCGCTTTCGAGAAAGCAGGCCTGAAGTTCCCGCAGCACGCGGTCGCGGTCACGGGCGTGGGGAGTGAGCTGGACAAGGTGGCCGAAAAGAATGGCTGGCTCGCCCGTTTTCCAATGCACGATTGGGTCGGCGGCCGCACCTCGGTGATGAGCGCAGTGGGGCTGGTGCCGGCGGCGCTGGAAGGTTTCGATCTCGACAATTTTCTCGCCGGGGCGGCGGCAATGGACGCGCACACCCGCCAGCCTAACGAGAGGCAAAACGCCGCCATCCTCCTCGCCCTGATGTGGTTTTATGCGGGCGACGGCCAGGGGAAGAAAGACATGGTCATCCTGCCCTACAAAGACCGGCTCGCGCTCTTCAGTAAATATCTGCAGCAGCTCGTCATGGAGTCGTTAGGCAAAAAAGAGGACCTCGACGGCAAGGTGGTCCATCAGGGGATCGCGGTTTACGGGAACAAAGGCTCGACCGATCAACACGCCTACGTGCAGCAGTTGCGCGACGGGGTGGCAAACTTTTTCGCCACCTTCATCGAGGTCCGAACGGACCGCGCCGACGGCCGGTTCGAGGTCGAGCCCGGGGTGACGAGCGGCGATTATCTGCAGGGATTTTTGCGCGGGACGCGCGCCGCACTTTACGAAGGCGAGCGCGACTCGATCACCTTGAGCATTCCGCAGGTCGATGCTTTTCATGTCGGGGCGCTGATCGCGTTGTATGAGCGGGCGGTTGGCTTCTACGGATCGCTCGTGAACGTGAATGCGTATCATCAACCCGGCGTGGAAGCGGGCAAGAAAGCGGCGACCCGCATCCTGCAATTGCAGCCCAAGGTGTTGGCGCAGTTGTCGAGCGACGGCCGCAGCGCGGAGGAAGTGGCGCGGGCGATCGAGGCCGATCCGGAGGATGTTTACCACGTGCTTCGCCACTTGGCCGCGAACGATCCCGCGATCAAAACGCGCGGTGAAGAGCCAGCCGCGCAGAAGTTCTCGCGCGCGCTGTAGACGCTTCGCTCTGCGAAGCGCGGGTATTGGGACGAAATCTACCCTCGACTCGCGTCTCCCAGAGGGAGCCGTCCACAGGAGCGTGACACCGTCCGAGGCAGGCTCTAGCTTGCTCTGAACGAAGCGAATTCATGCATTTGTGACAAGCTTTTGCCACTGACACTGGAAAATGACGAAATCCGAAATCCGAAACCCGAAACAATGACGAAGTCCGAATGACGAAAGAAGCACGCCATCGCTCTTCGTCATTCGTCCTTCGTCATTGTTTCGTCCTTCATCATTCGAGCTTCGTCATTGCGGAAGGTTGGCGCACTTGACGGTCTGAGGCGAAGCTTCGTTAGTATTCCCGTGCTCCACGATGCCGCTGGCGCCCGAGCTCTCCCATGTCGAAAATTGAATCGAGTGTTTCCTGGCCGCAGGTGGTGAAATTCATCGGCCAGTTGAACCACGACATTCGCAATCATCTTAACGCGATCGAGCTCCAATCGGCCTTCCTCGCCGAGATCGTCGAGACGGCGGAAGCGAAAGAAGAGGTCCGGCGGCTGCGCGAAATGACCGCCGCGCTCGGGGCGGACTTGCAGCGACTTTCGGGACAGCTCGCGAAAATCAAGCCGACCGTGATGCCGTATCTGGCCCGGGAATTCGTGGAAGACCTGCGCGCAAGGGTGGCGACCCTCGAGACGGAGTCGCCGGCCGAGATCGAATGGCAGGTGTCGTTAGGCGAGGAAAAGCTCCAGATCGATCCGCACCTCCTCATCGAGGCCTTTGCGGAATTGTTCGGCAATGCTTTCGCGCTCAACCGTGGCGAAGGCGCGCTCGTTTTCGAGGCCCGGGCGGAGGGTTCCTCGGTCGTCTTCCGCCTGCGCGAGCCGAAAGCGAAGTTCGACGAGCGCACCGAAAACTGGGGCGGGCAGCCGCTGACCAAGTTGCGGCACGGTCATTATGCTCTTGGCCTCTTTCGTGCTCGCGGTATTTTCGAGGCGCACCATGGGACTTTGCAGGCACAATTCGATCCGGCGACATCGGTTCTCACCACTACCGTTACCCTTCCGCGCGCCTAACGTCGCTCGCTCTGTAGCGGCGGTCTGTGACCGTCGCCCGGCA
This sequence comes from Chthoniobacterales bacterium, assembly GCA_038324295.1. Classification (GTDB taxonomy): domain Bacteria; phylum Verrucomicrobiota; class Verrucomicrobiia; order Chthoniobacterales; family UBA10450; genus Palsa-1392. The sequence continues at coordinate 1,478 of JBBQHV010000223.1, read as the reverse complement.
TTGGGAATCGAACAAGGCGGCGGGACGGCGACGGTCATAGACCGCCGCTACAGCACAACCCCTCGATGACTGAGAATCGACGCATCCTTATCATCGACGACGAGCGGCCCATCCTGCTCACGCTCGAGGCATTGTTAGGCCGGCATGGTTATCATCCGGAAACGGCCGCCAACGCTTCCTCTGGAATGAAGCTGCTCCAGAGCAAAGCCCCCGCCCTCATTCTCCTCGACCTGCAACTGCCCGATGCCGACGGCCTCCACATGCTCGAGCAAATCAAGGCGGACTATCCGGAAACGCAGGTCATCATTCTCACGGCGCACGATTCCTTGAACAACGCGATCGAGTCGATCAAGCGCGGCGCCTACCATTTCATCAGCAAACCGTACGCGCCGGAGGAGCTGCTCAGCCTGGTCGAGAAGGCGCTCGAAAAACAATCGCTTCTCCGCGAGACACTCGAGCTGCGCGAGACGACCCAGCAATTAAAGAAGCAACTCGCCCAGGCGGAGACCCGCCGCGGCGGCCCGATTTTCCAAAGCAAGGCGATGCAACAGATCGACGAACTGGTTTCGGCGATGGCGCCGTCGGAAGCGAACGTCCTCATCACGGGCGAGAGCGGCGTGGGCAAGGAAGTGATCGCCAACCTGATCCACAAACGCAGCCGCCGCGGCGAGAAGCCGATGGTGAAATTGAATTGCGCGGCTTTCCCGCAGTCGATGATCGAGTCGGAGCTCTTCGGTTATGTGAAAGGGGCGTTCACCGGCGCGACGAACGATTTCCGCGGAATGATCGCGGAGGCGGACGGGAGCACGCTTTTTCTCGACGAGATCTCGGAGATGCCGGCGGAATTGCAGACGCGCTTTCTCCGCGTTCTGCAGGAGCGCGAGTTCCGTCCGTTAGGGAGCACGAAAACCTCGAAGGCAAATTTTCGTCTGATCGCGGCGACGAACCGGCCGGTCCATCAGGCGCTCGCGGAAAACCGGCTGCGCTCCGATCTCTATTACCGGTTGAACACGTTTCAGATCGAACTGCCACCCCTGCGCGAGCGGAAGGATGACATCCCGCCGCTGGTCGCGTCGTTCGTGAAAGGCTTTGCCCAGCAGTTGGGAAAACCCGAGCCGAACATTGCGCCGGAAGCGTTTCAGAAGTTGATGGATTACGGCTGGCCGGGAAACGTGCGCGAGCTGCAGAACGCGATCGAGTATGCCGTCGTGCTCGCGCGGCAGGATCAGATCACGGTGAAAGAATTGCCCGCGGAAGTGCAGCTCCCGGTGGCGTTGCAAAAAAGCGAGCGAGCCACGCAGCAGCAGAGCGGCGGCACCCAGAGTCTGGTCGACATGGAGCGGAGCGCGATCCTCGACGCGCTCGCGCAGACCCACGGGAACAAGAAAAAAGCGGCCGAGCTGCTCGGGATCCAGCGGCCGACGCTCTACAACAAGATGAAGCGCTACGCGATCCAGTTGTAGGGCGGGCGCTTCGCC
>JBBQHV010000222.1:0-3790 GCA_038324295.1 Chthoniobacterales bacterium | reverse complement strand
TCGGATCGACCAGAAAACCGGTCCCAAGGCTTTGCAGGCGCTGGCGAATTTCGCGCGGCCGGTTGCGATAAACGCCAAAAAATTGCGCGGCAAAATCGTCAAAGGGATCGCGCACCTGCCGCCTGACGATGCGCTCGGTATTGATGTTCACGACCGCCGGCAAAACTTTGGCGACGGCGAGGACGGCCGGTTCGGACGCAGGATCAGGCGTCGGATTGGGAGCGGGAGGGGGAGTCGTTTGGGCGAGCAGCGGTGTCGCGAGCAAGAGCAGAAAGAGTCCGAGCGCCGAGGCGCGACTTCCGGGGAGCGCACCCGCCGCGCGTGCCGAAGCGTGCGCCTTCGCGCGCTTCCCGCGCTGGCCATGCGCATGCGCAAGAAGAAGTTTTCGGCGAGGGCGCCGAAAACAGCACGCGAGGCGCGTGCGCTCCCCGGAGCCGGGCGTAACGCTCTTGTCTACTCGTTGGCGTTTTGGAGTTCTCATGGCTTCTCTTCCAGTTGCCTAACGATTTCCCTGGGCATCGACGGGACCAGATGCGGGTAAGCTTCAGCCAGGCGCAGGAGATCGAGTTCGTCTTTTTTTCTTTTCGTTAGGCGACGCTTCGTATCCTGCCAGGCCCAGAGCTTTCCCTGGACCAGATCCTCCAGCGAAGCCACCGGGATAATCCGCCCGAGGACTTCGCGAGATTGAGCTCTCTCGACGAAATCCTGATAGCGCGGGTCGGTCGTAAGCTGCAGGCTCAACTTGCTCCCCGAGCGCATCGCATTGGCGGGGTGCGGAAAGCGCTCGACCGCAAATCCCGCCTCCGTCAGAGCGGATTGCACGCTCTCCATTTCCCGGGCCACCACTACAAAATCGGCGTCGACCGTGTAGACAGGTTCGACGTAGCAATTCACCGCGAGGCCGCCAATCAGGCACCATGGCCCGAAGCGCTGGAAGATTTCGACCGCAGCGGCAAAATCGCTCGCGCCGCCGTTGGTGACGGATTCGTAAACTTCCTCTGCGGTCATTCCTGCGGGTCCACTTTGCAGGCGAACATCGGAGCGAGCCCGGCACTGTCAACTTGCCCGTCGGGCAAACGCCGCCAGAGTAATACGGTTATGCGTCCCTCGTTTGCGACCCGCGGAAATCTCGACGTGATCGAGGAAAACTATCGGCTCTGGCAGAAAAATCCGGAGGCGGTCGATACCAGTTGGAGCGCGTTTTTCGAGGGTTTTCAGCTCGGCGAAACGGCCCAGCAACGCAACGGCGCGGCGACCGCGGTCGCGCCGACGCCCGCGGCCGGGAAGGACGCCGAGCGGCAGGAGCGGGTCGACAGTCTCGTCTACGCTTATCGCCGGCACGGCCACACCATCGCGCGGATCAATCCGCTCGCCGAGAACCGCCCGGAAAACCCGTTGCTCACGCTGCGCGGGCTCGGTTTTAGCGAGCAGGACCTCGATCGCCAGGTCTCGTCGAAATATTTTCTCAAGAATAAAAAGATGACCCTGCGCGAGATGATCGCGCTCCTCGACGAGATTTACGCCGAGTCGATCGGGTCGGAATTCCAGCACATCCAGAATCCGAGCATCCGGCACTGGGTGCGCGACCGGCTGGAGGCGCGGCCGAGCAAGCATCAGGCCTCGACCGAGGTGGAGATTGCGATCCTGCGACTGCTCCTCGAGTCGGAGGCGTTCGAGGTTTTCCTGCACACGCGCTACGTCGGGCAGAAACGCTTTTCGCTCCAGGGCGCGGAGTCGCTCATCGTCATCCTCGACACGATCCTGCATCGCTCTCCGCGCGTCGGAATCGAGGAGATTTGCATGGGCATGGCCCATCGCGGCCGGCTCAACGTGCTCGCAAATTTTCTCCAAAAATCGCTCGAGGTGATCTTCACCGAGTTTAGCACCAACTACGTTCCGGAGCTGGTCGCGGGCGACGGCGACGTCAAGTATCACCTCGGTTATCGGACCGTGCGCAAACTCGCTTCCGGCGCCGAAGTGGAGATCCGGCTGGCGGGAAATCCGAGTCATCTCGAGGCGGTCGATCCAGTGGTCGAAGGCATCGCGCGGGCGCGGCAGCGGATGCGTCGCGACACTCAGCACCGGCGCAAAGTGCTGCCCTTGCTCGTGCACGGCGACGCCGCTTTTGCCGGCCAGGGGATCGTCGCGGAAGTGCTCAACATGTCGCAACTGCACGGCTACTCGACCGGCGGCACCGTCCACGTGGTGGTGAACAACCAGATCGGTTTCACCACTTTGCCGGAGGACGCGCGCTCATCGATGTATGCGACCGACATCGCGAAGATGATCGAGGTCCCGATCTTTCACGTAAATGGCGACGACCCGTTCGCGGTCCGTTTCGTGACCGAGACGGCGCTCGATTTTCGTCAGGAATTTGGACGCGACGTGGTCATCGACATGTATTGCTACCGGCGCTACGGGCATAACGAAGGCGACGAACCGCTTTTCACCCAGCCCGATCTTTACGCGAAAATCGCGAAGCGCCCTTCCGTCACGCAGCTCTACAAAACCCAGCTGCTGGAAGCCGGCGTCATCAGCGCGGATGACGCGGCTTTCCTCGAAACGGAGTTCGATCTGCGCCTCGAGATGACCCTCGAAAGAGTAAAGGCGATCGAGAAAGAAAAAGCCGACCGGAAGAACCGGTTCCGCGAATCAAACGCGGTCTTTCAGCCGGGATACAATTGGACGCCGGCGCTGACCGCGATCTCGCCCGCGATGCTGGAGCAGATCGTCGATGGCCTAACGACTGTGCCCGCGAACTTCAACATTCTCCCGAAAGTGAAGCGGATCGCAATCGACCGGCTGCGCGCGGCTTTCGAAGCGGGCGGGCCTTTTGACTGGGGATTTGCCGAGGCGCTGGCCTTTGGTTCGCTTCTGCTCGAAGGCGTGCCGGTACGTTTATCCGGCCAGGACAGTCGGCGCGGTACCTTCAGTCATCGGCACGCCTTTCTCTACGACGCGAAGACGGGCAAACCGTATCTGCCGCTGCTGCATCTCGCGCCGAACCAGGCGCGCATCTGCATCTACAACAGCCTCCTCTCGGAAGCGGCTGTGCTCGGCTTCGACTACGGTTACTCGCTCGATTATCCAAACATGCTCTGCCTTTGGGAGGCGCAGTTCGGCGATTTCGCCAATGGCGCGCAGACGATCATCGACCAGTTCATCGTCTCGGCGGAATCAAAATGGCAGCGCCCGAGCGGGATCGTCCTCCTTTTGCCGCACGGCTACGAAGGCCAGGGCCCGGAACATTCCAGCGCGCGGCTAGAGCGTTTTCTCCAGGCTTGCGCGGAGGACAACATCCAGGTCTGCAACCTGACGACGGCGGCGCAATATTTTCATGTCCTGCGCCGGCAGATGAAACGCGATTTCATCAAGCCGCTCATCATCATGACGCCGAAGAGTCTGCTCCGCTCGGAACAGTCCGCGTCCCGCACGGAAGATTTCACGAGCGGGTCCTTCGCCGAGATACTGCCCGCGCCGGAAGTCGCGCCGCCGGAAAAGATCGAGCGCGTCATTCTCTGCACGGGAAAGGTCTACTTCGACCTTCTCGGCCAACGCGAGAAGGACAAGATCCCGAATGCCGCCATCATTCGAGTGGAACAACTCTACCCGCTGGCGGAGGAGAAATTGCGCTCGATTCTCGACCCCTTTTCGAACGCCCAGAAAATCGTCTGGTGCCAGGAAGAATCACAAAACATGGGCGCCTGGAGCTACATCGAGCCGCGGCTGCGGGCATTGTTAGGCCGGGAGATTGCCTATGCCGGGCGCAACGCCAGCGCCAGCCCCGCCG
>JBBQHV010000221.1:0-3800 GCA_038324295.1 Chthoniobacterales bacterium | reverse complement strand
TGCCCAGCGCGACGAGGACGTGGAAGAGCCGCAGCCGGCCGATCTCTATTCTGTCGGGACGGCCGTGCTCGTTTTGAAAATGTTTCGCCGGGCGGACGATAACGTCGTCATCGCGGTGCAGGGCTTGCAGCGTTTCAAGCTGCGCAAGATCATCGCGACCGCGCCTTACGTTCGAGCGGAAGTCGATTTGCCGGAATCGATTTCGCCCCCACCGAACCTGGAATGGCAGGCGGAATTCCAGAATCTGCGCGACAGCGCCGCGCGTTTGCTCGCGCTCACGCCGGAAACGCCCGAGCAGGCGGTCGCGATCATGCGCAACATCGAGGATCCCGGGCAGCTGGCCGATTTCCTCTCTGCCAATCTCGAAGGCGCCGTGCCGCAGAAGCAGGCCATCCTGGAAGAACTCGACGTCCGGAAACGGGTGCGCGCGGTCCAGACCAATGTATCGAGTCTGCTCGAGATCGCGCAGATCCAGGAGCGTTTGCAAAAAGAGACGCAATCGCAATTTACCGACGCGCAACGGAAGGCTTACCTGCGCGGGCAATTGCAGGCCATCCGCCGCGAGTTGGGCGAAGGCGAGACCGGGGCCGATGAGGTCGCGGCGACTCTGCGCACCCGGCTGGAGGAAGCGAAACCGCCGACCGAAGTATTCGCGCAGGCGGAGCGGGAATTAAAGCGGCTCGACATCATCCCGCCGGCCAGCCCGGAGTATTCCGTGATCGTGAGTTATGTCGAGACGATCGCGGAGCTACCCTGGTCGAAGCTGAGCGATGACAATCTCGATCTCGACCAGGCCCAGGAGATCCTCGATCGCGATCATTACGATCTCGAGAAAGTAAAGCGGCGGCTGATCGAATTTCTCGCGGTGCGCAAGCTCAACCCGCAGGGGCAGGGTGCAATCCTTTGTTTGTTAGGCCCGCCCGGGGTGGGCAAGACGAGCCTTGGCCAGTCGGTTGCCGATGCGCTCGGGCGAAAATTTGTTCGCATGAGTCTCGGCGGGATCCGGGATGAGGCGGAGATTCGCGGGCATCGTCGCACTTACATCGGCTCGCTCCCCGGCCGGATCATCCAGGAGTTGCGCCGCGCCGGGACGCGTAATCCGGTCATGATGCTGGATGAGATCGACAAGATCGGGGCGGATTTTCGCGGCGATCCGGCGAGCGCGCTCCTCGAGGTGCTCGATCCGCGGCAGAACAACGCCTTTGTCGATCGCTATCTCGATCTGCCCTTCGATCTTTCCCAGATTATCTTCATCGCGACGGCCAATTACCGCGGAGGAATTCCCGGCCCGCTCCTCGACCGGATGGAGATGATCACGCTCCCCGGTTACACCGAGCGGGAAAAGCTGGAGATCGCGAAAAGATATCTCGTTAGGCGGCAACTCTCCGAAAACGGCCTCACCGCCGAGCAGGTCGAGTGGGAAGAGGAAGCCCTCCGTCTTATCATCACCGACTACACCCACGAAGCCGGGGTGCGCGAGCTGGAGCGGCGGATCGGCGCCGTCCTCCGTTCCGTCGCGGCCCGCGTCGCGCGCGGCGCGACCGAGCACGTTACGATCACGAACGCGCTCGTTCTCGAGACGCTCGGGCCGGAGCGTTACATCCACGAGCAACGCCTGACGACCAATGCCCCCGGGATCGTGACCGGGCTGGCCTTCACCCCGACCGGCGGCGAAATCCTGCACATCGAGGCGACCCGTTTTCCGGGCAAAGGGAACATCACTCTGACCGGTCAGATCGGCGAAGTGATGAAGGAATCCGCCCAGGCCGCCTGGAGCCTCGTCCGCAGCCGCGACGGATCGATCGGCGCGAAGGCGGAAGATTTTCGCAAGTACGACATTCACGTGCACGTCCCGGCGGGCGCGGTCCCGAAAGACGGACCTTCCGCCGGCATCGCGATGTTTACCGCGCTCGCTTCGCTCTTCAGTAATACGCCCGTCCGCTCGGATGTGGCGATGACCGGCGAAGTGACTTTGCGCGGATTGGTTCTGCCGATCGGCGGATTGAAGGAGAAAAGCCTCGCTGCGATGCGCGCCGGGATCACGACCGTGCTCATCCCGAAGTTGAACGAGAAGGACCTCGTCGACGTCCCGGCGGAAGCGAAAGAGAAGATCAACTTCATCCCGGTCGAGACCGTCGATGAAGTGCTGGCGAACGCGCTCGAACAGCCCGCTCCGGCGGCGGCCACCAGAGCTAGCTGACCCATGGCTATCGCTTCCATCAATCCCGCGACCGGAGAAACTCTCAAGGAATTCGCCGAACTCACTGAGACGGAGATCGGGCAGAAGCTCGCCGCCGCGGAGCGGGCTTTTCAACTGCATCGCGCCAGCCCCTCCGTGGAGCGGTCGGTCGTTCTCCAGGAGACGGCAAACCTTCTCGAGAACGAAGTCGACGCGCTCGCCCGCACCATGACTCTGGAGATGGGAAAACCGATCGCGGCCGCCCGCGCGGAGGTGCAGAAGTGCGCGGGCGCCTGCCGCTTTTACGCGGAGAACGGCGCGCGCTTTATCGAGGAGGAGAAGGTCCAGACCGCGGCGGCGCGCAGCTCCGTGCGCTGGCAACCGCTCGGTCCGGTGCTCGCGGTCATGCCGTGGAATTTTCCGCTCTGGCAGGTCTTCCGATTCGCCGCGCCCGCGCTCATCGCAGGCAATGTCGGTCTGCTCAAGCACGCCGCCAACGTTCCGCAATGCGCCCTCGCGATTGAAGACCTCTTTCGCCGGGCCGGGGCCGCGCCGGGAGTTTTCCAGACGCTTTTGATCGGCTCGGAGAAGGTCGAAAAAATCATCCAGGACCGGCGGGTGCGGGCCGTGACCCTGACCGGGAGCGACCGCGCCGGCAGCGCCGTCGCGGCGACGGCCGGGCGCGCGATCAAGAAGTGCGTTCTCGAGCTGGGCGGGAGCGATCCTTTTATCGTTATGCCGAGCGCCGATCTCGAAGCGGCCCTCACGACCGCCGTGAAAGCGCGGACCCAAAACAACGGACAATCGTGCATCGCGGGGAAGCGCTTTCTCGTCGCGGACGAGATTTACGATGAGTTCGTTAGGCGGTTCGTCGAGAAAATGGAGGCGCTCAAAGTGGGCGACCCGTTGGACGAGGCGACCGAGATCGGCCCGCTCGCCACGCCCTCGATCCGCGAGGGCGTGGATGAGCAGGTTCAGAAATCAATCGCAGCCGGGGCCAAGCTCCTTACCGGCGGCAAACCGGTGACGGGAAAGGGGAACTTTTACCCGCCTACTGTCCTGGCCGAGATCCCGCCCGATTCGCCGGCTTATCACGAAGAAATTTTCGGGCCGGTCGCGCTCCTCTTCCGGGTGAGAGACGCGGCCGCGGCGATCGCGCTCGCGAACGAGAGCGACTTCGGCCTGGGCGCGAGCGCCTGGACGAACGATCGCGCGGAACAGGAACTTTTCGCCCACGAGCTGGAAGCGGGAATGGTTTTTCTCAACGCGATGGTGGCCTCGGATCAGCGGCTGCCCTTTGGCGGCGTGAAACGCTCCGGCTACGGAAGGGAGTTAGGTTCGTTAGGCATACGTGAGTTCATGAACGCGAAGACCATCGTGGTGGCGTGAAATTGTAGGGCGGGCGCTCCGCCTGCCCTGGTTGCAAATCTTTTGGCCGAAAGAAACAGGGCAGGCGGAGCGCCCGCCCTACAATTAGCGAGGGTCTTGCCCAGATTAGAAGTTGCAATGGCGTGTATGATATTGGGCTGCAATGGGAAACAGATATATTTTCGATGCAAGGATTTCGGAGCGCAAATTTAAGGAGTTGTTAAGGATGTTTTGCACAGATGTTTCGGCTCTG
>JBBQHV010000220.1:0-3814 GCA_038324295.1 Chthoniobacterales bacterium | reverse complement strand
ACCATGATCGTCTCGATCCCGAGCTCGCGGAGGGCGAAAGCGGCGTGGACGCAGCAGTAATCGAATTCGATCCCCTGCCCGATGCGGTTCGGCCCGCCGCCGAGGATCATGATTTTGCGTTTGTCGTTAGGCCGGATCTCGTTTTCCGAGCCGTAGGTGGAGTAGTAGTAGGGAGTGTAGGCTTCGAACTCCGCCGCGCAGGTATCGACCAGGCGATAGGTCGGCGTAACGCCGGCGTCGATCCGCGCTGCGCGAATTTCATCTTCCGCCGCGCCTAACGAGTGCGCCAGCTGCCGATCGGAAAACCCGAGACGCTTGGCGCGCCGCCACGCCGCCGGCCGTAGCACAGGCATCCTGCCTGTGGGGCCACCGGGCGTCTCGCCCGGTGTTTCGTCCGCCTGCCGCAAAGCAGCTGTCCCGAGACTAAACGCCGCCTGTTTCAACCCCGCCTTGACTGGATTATTCCGCAAGTAGCTCCGAGTAGCCTCCAGTTCCTCCCAATTGCGCACGATTCGATCGAAATTCTCATCCTGCCAAAGGGCTCCGCTCCGCCCCAGGAACTCATTCACCTTTTTCGAGGTAAAGGATTTCCAGGAATGCAGGATGTCGCTGAGCTCGTGACCCGCTGCGGGTTGCAAGATGACATGCACGTGGTTTGGCATGACGACCCAGGCATCGAGGGTGTAGCGCTCACCGTCGAAATGACGCAGCGCCTTTTCAACGATTTCCCGCGCCTTCGGTTCGCGCAGAAAGCATTCGCCATGGCCGCTGTCGAGCCAGTGTTCGCGCTCTTCGCGGAACCGGCGTTGGTATTCGTGCTTCGTTGTCGTGTCCCAAGGGGTGGGGTGGAATTTCAGCCAGGTCTCGAGTTCTTCGGCCCATTGGCGCTGGAGGCTTGCCGGAACGGCGTCGGCTAACCGGAAGGTGATGAAGTAGGTCGCGCCTTCCTGGCACCAATGGGGGAGGTTGCGGTGGGTGATTTTTACCGTGGCTTGCGGATCCATGGCGTGGAAGGTGGCGGAAGATTCACCGGGCGAGACGCCCGGTGGCCCCACAGGCAAGATGCCTGTGCTACGGCTCGATTGCAGTTGTCCGGCTTCTTTTACCACCTGCGCGATGTTCGTCAGGAACCACGGATCAATTTTCGTTAGGCTGAAAACTTCCTCGATCGACATCCCGTCCTGAAACGCCTGCGCCAGATAAAAAATCCGCTCGGCATTCGGCACGCTTAGCTTCCTTCGCAGCGTTTCCGCATCGACGCGAGTTTCGTGCCCGTCGCCGCACAACCCGAAGCGCTTGATCTCGAGCGAGCGCAACGCTTTTTGCAGCGCCTCCTTGAACGTCCGCCCGATCGCCATCGCTTCGCCGACGCTTTTCATTTGCGTCGTCAGGGTCGGATCGGCTTCGGGGAATTTTTCGAAGGTGAAGCGCGGCACCTTGACCACGCAATAGTCGATCGTCGGCTCAAAGCTCGCCGGCGTTTCGCGCGTAATATCGTTGCGGATCTCGTCGAGCGTGTAACCGACCGCGAGCTTGGCCGCGATCTTCGCGATCGGGAAACCGGTCGCCTTCGAGGCGAGCGCGCTCGAACGCGAGACGCGCGGGTTCATCTCGATCACGACCATCCGGCCGTTCTCCGGATCGACCGCGAATTGAATGTTCGATCCGCCCGTCTCCACCCCGATCTCGCGAATGACCGCAAACGACGCATCGCGCATCGCCTGGTATTCGCGATCGGTCAGGGTCTGCGTGGGTGCCACGGTGATGGAATCGCCGGTGTGCACGCCCATCGGATCGAGATTCTCGATCGAGCAGACGACGACGCAGTTGTCGGCGCAGTCGCGCATCACCTCCATCTCGAATTCCTTCCAGCCTAACAATGACTCCTCGATCAGGACTTCGCCAACGGGCGAACGATCGAGGCCCCGTGCGACGATCAGCTCCAGCTCTTCGCGGTTGTAGGCGATCCCGCCGCCGGAGCCGCCTAACGTAAAGGCGGGCCGAATGATGAGCGGAAAACTGCCGATCTGGCCGGCCACGCGGAGCGCGTCTTCGAAGGAACGGGCGATCCCGGAGAGCGGCACGTCGAGCCCGATCCGCAGCATCGCTTCCTTGAAAAGCTGCCGGTCTTCGCCTTTCGCAATCGCCTGCGCATTGGCCCCGATCAGCCGGACGTTTTGCCGGACGAGCCCGCCGTTGCGGTTCAATTCCATGGCGGCGTTGAGCGCGGTCTGGCCGCCCATCGTGGGCAGAATCGCGTCCGGCTTTTCCCGGGCCAGAATCAGCTCGATCACTTCCGGCGTGATCGGCTCGATGTAGGTGCGATCGGCAAATTCCGGATCGGTCATGATCGTGGCCGGATTGGAATTCACGAGCACGACTTCGTAGCCTTCCTCGCGCAGCGCCTTGCACGCTTGGACGCCGGAATAATCAAATTCGCAACCCTGCCCGATGACGATCGGGCCAGAACCAATCAGAAGGATTTTGTGCAGTTGATCGTTCCGCGGCATGCGCAGCGGGAGACTACGCAAGATCGCGCCGAGGTCGAGACGGCGTGTCGCAGGAAACCAACGGAATGCCGGTAGAGAAGCGCCCGCGAGAATAAGCGCGCGTCAGGCGACCTGCCGCGCGCGTTGCCGATCGAGGTAAACTTTGCAGATGCCTTTGATCCGCGTGAGCACGTAGTAGGTCGTCTGACTGCGCACCCGCACCAGCTCCGCGCCGACGATCCGGGTCACGAAATCGCTTGGGAGATCGAGAATTTCCTGCGGCGTGGCGCCGTCGAGTCCCTTGCAGAGGATCGAGGTCATGGCGCGGGTGAGGGTCTGCACTTCCGGGCCGAGTGTCATGCGGAGATGGGCGCGGCCGTCGTCATCGACCTGGAGATAGACGCCCACTTTATCGGCGCATTCTTCATCCTTGCGCACATCCTCGAGATCGAATTTTTCGTTAGGCCGGGGCTCCTGCTTGGGCGCGCTGTCGGAGTAGGCGACGAGGGTTTCGCGCCGCTCCACTTCCGGGAGGGTTTCGAACAGCTCGATGATGTTTTGTAGCTTCTCGGGATACATCGGAACAAAAACTTCCACAGATTGCGGCGGATGGAAACACGAGCGCGATTGTAGCGTGCGCTGTCTCAGCGCATCTCGCGAGCAGTGTCCGGGTTCCGCAACCGCCGGTCGCTACGCGCTCTTCTCGATCGGCGCGCCGACTTTATTCCCCCACTCCGTCCAGGAGCCGTCGTAGTTGCGCACGTTGTCGAGGCCCAGGAGGTAAGTGAGCACAAACCAGGTGTGACTGGAGCGCTCGCCGATCCGGCAATAGACCACCGTGTCGACGTCGGGATTCACACTCGCGCCTTCGAAGTAAATCTTGGCCAGCTCCGGCGCTGACTTGAAGGTGTTGTCCTCTTTCGTCGCGGTTTTCCAAGGAACGCTTTTTGCGCCCGGGATATGGCCGCCACGAAGGACGCCTTCCTGCGGGTATTCCGCCATGTGAGTGATCTCGCCCTTGTATTCGCCCGGCGAGCGCACGTCGATGAGCGGCTTTTGCGCTTTGCTCTGCGCAAGCGCTTCCTCGGCAAAGGCGCGGATTTCTTTGTCCATCCGCTTCGTCGGGACCGGGTAATCGGCGCGCGGATACTTCGGGACGTCGCGCGTCATCGGGCGGTTCTCGGCTTTCCATTTGTCGCGGCCGCCGTTGAGGATTTTGACGTTCTTGTGCCCGAAAAGCCGGAAGGCCCAAAGGGCGTAACAGGCCCACCAGTTGGCTTTGTCGCCATAGAAAATAACGGTCGTGTCGGGCCCGATGCCGTTGC
>JBBQHV010000219.1:0-3845 GCA_038324295.1 Chthoniobacterales bacterium | reverse complement strand
GGCGGTGACCCCGGCTGGTCTAAGACTTCGCCACGCGCCTTACCAGCCGGGGTCACCGCCCCCGGCTACAACGGTCAACGTCCCGGCTACAACGACGGCAAGGTGATGCGGAGCAAGCTGGTAGCGGGCGCAGCTGCTCTTAATTCGGTCGCAGCCACGGCGGCTGGGATGAGGAAAAAATCTCCGGGTTTGAATTGGAGCCCGGTCGCTTCGACGGCCCCGGAGAGGCAGACGAAAATGGCGAAGGCGGACTCGGCCGAAGCAGGTCGCGCGCTCCGCAGAGCCCATTTTTCCACCGCAAAATGCGGGCATGCGACCAATTGCTCGCCCTTCGGCCTAACGAGTTTCGGCTCGTAGTCGCTAAAATCGATCGATTGTAAGGACTGCGCGAGATGCAGCTCGCGCGGCTGGCCGTCGTCGCCGGTGCGGTTCCAATCAAAGACCCGATAGGTGGTATCGCTGTTCTCCTGGATTTCGATGAGCAGGTTCCCGGCGTCGATCGCGTGCAGCCGGCCGCTCGGGACGAAAAAGGCGTCGCCGGTTTTGACCTGAATCCGATGGACGAGATCGGCCGCGCGGCCTGCACGAACGGCCTCTTCAAAAGTGGAACGCTGCGCGCCCGGGCAGAGGCCGGCGTAGATCTGCGCGTCGGGATCGGCCGCGGCGAAATACCACATCTCGGTTTTGGTTTCGCCACCGAGCGCCGCGGCCGCCTCCGCATCCGGATGAACCTGGAGCGAAAGCTTTTCGCGGGCGTCGAGCAACTTCGCGAAGATCGGGAAGCGAGGCGCGTCGGGAAGAGCCGCGCCGAAAATTTCCTCGCGCTCCTCCTGCCAGAGTTCGTGCAAGGTTTTTCCCTGCAAGGGTCCTTGCCTAACGACGCTCTGGGCCTCGGGGCGATCGACGATTTCCCAGGATTCGCCGATGGATTTGCCGGGCGGCAGGTTTTTCCCGAAAGCGCTCTCCAGCCGGCGACCACCCCAGACCCGTTCCCGGAAGAGCGGTTCGAAAACGAGGGGCGCATGGGCGGGGTGGCTCATTTTTTCGCGGCGAGACTAAACCGGCGCGGGTCGTTTGTCAGACATCACCTCCCGCTTAGAATGCCGGCTTGAAATTCACCGACCTCCTCAAGGCCTGGCTCCCGGTCGTGCTCTGGATGGGACTGATGTTTTTCGGTTCGACCGATCTGATGTCGTCCGAACACACCTCGCGCTTTCTCACCCCATTTCTGCATTGGCTGAAACCGGACATCTCGGCCGCGACGGTGGCGGAGGTCCATCTTTTCGTGCGCAAGGCCGCGCACGTGACCGAATACGCGATCCTTACCGGGTTGCTCTTTCGCGCGCTCCGCTGGTCGATCGACGGATTCTGGGGACGCGCCGCGGTCGCCATGCTCCCCGCGCTCATCTTCGCGCCGGTGGATGAATTTCATCAATCGTTCGTTCCCTCACGCACTTCGTCGCCCATCGACGTCCTGATCGATTACTCGGGCGCAGTCGTCGGCATTCTCATCTGCCGCGTGATTTATTTTATTCTGACGCGGCGCAGGAAGGGCGCGCCGGTCGACTGACCTCCTCGCCTTGACCAACTCCAAATCCCCCTTCACTGTTGCCTTCCCTTTTCGGCGCCCCGCGCCTCCCGGGCCTGTAGCTCAGCTGGTTAGAGCATGCGCTTGATAAGCGCAGGGTCACTGGTTCGAATCCAGTCAGGCCCACACCCTCATATGACCGATGACGGACCGGCGTCTGTAGCGTCCGCTGTCTCAGCGGACCGCGCGAGGTAGCGCGGCTTACCCCAAGTGCGCTGGGACAGCGCACGCTACAGTTTCGCACTTCGCACAGCGGTTTTCGCACGAGGCAATTTCAGCTTCCCTGCAACGGATCGTCGCTTACGGTGTCGAACCCATGGTGAAATTCTCTCTCGCCCTTGCGGCTCTCTTCGCCAGCGCACTTTCCGCCACAGGGGCCGCCACGCCGGAGCCGGAAAAAACCGCGGTCACTGTTCCGCCGCTTAATTTTCAACACGAAACTCTGCCTAACGGATTGGAGATTTATTCGGTCGAAGATCATGCCAGCCCGACGGTCGCGGTCCAGGTCTGGTATCACGTCGGTGCGAAGGATGACCCGAAGGAACGAAGCGGCTTCGCCCACCTTTTCGAGCACATGATGTTCAAGGGCAACGAGCACCTCACCCCGGATGCGTTTGACGATCTGACGGAAAATATCGGGGGCGAGAACAACGCCTTCACCGCGGATGACGTGACGGTGTATCACGAGGTCGTGCCCTCGAATTATCTCAACCCCATTCTCTGGGCGGAGGCCGAACGGATGTCGTCGCTCGCCTTGAACGACTCGAATTTCAAATCGGAGCGCGACGTCGTGAAGGAGGAATATCGGCAGCGCATTCTGGCCAATCCCTATGGGCAATTTTACCTCGATACGATCAAGAATTCCTTCAACGTGCACCCTTACAAACGGCCCGGGATCGGGAACATCGCGGAGCTCGATGCCGCCCGCCTGGCGGAGGTGAAGGCGTTCCATTCGACCTTCTACCGGCCCGATAACGCGACTCTCGTGGTGGTGGGCGATTTCCAGCCTAACGAGTTGCGCGAGTGGGCCGGGAAATACTTCGGCGCGATCAAAAAGCCATCGGAAAAAATCCCGCGCGTAACGGTGAAGGAACCGCCCCGGCAGGAGGCAAAGGAGATCGTGGAATACAGCCCGAAACCGCCGCTCCCGGCTCTCGCGGTGACTTATCTGGCGCCCTCCATCCGCAGTGACGACGCCCCGGCGCTGCAGTTGGCTGCGGAGATTCTGGCGGGTGGCGATTCCTCCCGGCTTTATCAGTCGCTCGTTTATCGGCAGCAGATCGTGCAGCGCGTTTCCTGGGAGGCGAGCCTCCACGAGGACCTCGGACTGCTAAGCGCGCGGCTTATTTTGGCGAGCGGAAAATCGCCGGCCGAAGTGGAGAAGTCGCTCACCGCCGAGATCGACAAAGTCTTGAAAGATGGCGTGACCGAGGCCGAGCTGGCGAAGGCGAAAAATCGATTCCTCACCGGGAAATTGCTCGAGCGGGAAACGAATAACGGCAAAGCCGGCGCGCTCGGCGAGGCGGCGGTGCTTTATGGCGATCCCAATCGGGTGAACACGGATTTCTCCAAACTCCAGGCTGTGACGACCGCGCAGATCAAGGAGGTTTTGAACCGCTACATCTCGGGGAAAAAGAAGGTCGTCATCCAGTTTCTACCCGAAGCGATGAAAGGGAAAATGACCAATGACGAAACCCAAAATCCGAAACAATGACGAATGATGAAATAACGAAACCAACGGAGCCAAATTCCGAGTTCGGGCTTCGTCATTCACGCTTCGTCATTCCGATTGCTATCGCCTGCGCTGCCAGTCTCTTTTCGCAAGCCCCGGCCGCCTGGGCGATCGCAGGCGTTGACACGCCTCCCGCCCCTTCGGCGCGACATGAGACGAAGTTCGCCGCCCCGAAGGAGGCGAAGCTGGAGAATGGGTTGCGCGTGATCGTGGCGGAACGGCCGGGCCTGCCGCTCCTCGCCGCTGAGGTCGTCTTGCGGAGCGGCGCGGAAGCGGATCCGCAAAATCTCGCCGGGACCGCCAGCCTGACCGGCTCGCTCCTGACGAAGGGGACCGAGACGATGGGAGCGCCGGAGATCGCGAGCGCCATTGAGTCGTTAGGCGGCTCGATCGATTCCGGGACCGGCTGGGACGGCTCCGCCGCGAGCGTGGTCGTGATGTCGGACAAGGCTGATCCGGCCCTGCAAATCCTGGCCGACGTGGTGCGGCATCCGGCCTTCAAACAGGAAGAGATCGATCGCTTAA
>JBBQHV010000218.1:0-3856 GCA_038324295.1 Chthoniobacterales bacterium | reverse complement strand
GCCATGTCAGCGGAAATCGGCACAATGAAAGTTACAGAACAGATCGACGCCTTGCGCGCGCTCGCGGTCCATCCGGTCGATTACCTGGTCGTGCCGCGGATGCTCGCGATGATGGTCTCGATGCCGTTGCTCGTCGCGGAATGCATCTTTTTCGGGCTCATCGCCTCCTACTTTGTTTCCGTCCATATGCTCGATATCAGCGGGCCGTATTACGTCGCCAACATGGTCCGCTGGACTTTGCTGCGCGACATCATCATGGGCCTGACGAAAGGGTTCTGCTTCGCCTTGCTCATCGTTTTCATCAGCTGCCACAAAGGGCTGAACAGCCGCGAGGGAGCGGTCGGCGTCGGCCGCGCCACGACCGAAGCGGTCGTTAACGCCTCGCTCGCGATTCTCATCTCGAATTTTTTCCTGACCATGTTTCTCAACGTTATTTTTCCCGCGGGATGGCAGTGAGGGGATGTTGAGAGTTGAGAGATGAGAGTTGAGAGAGGGAAATGAGCGACGCGCTGACGACTGATGTAAGGGTTGCCCCCGGCGATTTGTCTCTCAACTCTCAACCCTCAACTCTCAACTCCTCCCCCATGATCGCGGTGCGCGGATTGAAGAAGCGCATCGGCGGGCAGGAAATTCTACGCGGGGTCGACATCAATGTGGGCGCGGGCGAGACGCTCGTCATCATCGGGCGGAGTGGCGGCGGGAAAAGTGTTCTCCTCAAGAACCTCATCGGTCTGATGCAACCGGACGAGGGTGAAATCTGGATCGACGGGCAGAACATCATCGGCTTGAACGAACGCCGGCTCGCTGCTGTCAGGCGCAAAGTCGGCATCCTTTTTCAGGCCGGGGCGCTTTTCGATTCCATGACGGTGGAGGAAAACATTGCCTTCCCGTTGCGCGAAGCGGGCGAGCGCGATCAGCGCGTGATCGAACGAAAGATCGCGGAAATTCTCGAGGTGATCGAGCTCGAGGGGGAGCAGAAAAAAATGCCGGTCAACCTGAGCGGCGGAATGAAAAAACGCGTCGGCCTGGCGCGCGCGATCATCAGCCGGCCCTCCTGCGTTCTTTACGACGAACCGACTGCGGGTCTCGATCCGGTCGTCTCCGACAGCATCAATCGCTTGATCCGCCGGCTCCAGGAACATTTCCATGTCACCAGCGTGGTCGTGACCCACGACATGAAAAGCGCCTTTCATGTCGGCGATCACATCGCCTATTTGCACGAGGGGCGCATTTACTTTTACGGGACGCCGGAGGAAATTCAGGCTTCGTCCGATCCGCTTATTCAGGATTTTCTGGTCGGGCGCGCGACCCTCGCAGACTAACGAAATGGAACAACAGGATCGGGGCTTGGAATTAAAGGTCGGGATTTTCGTCGCGGTCGGTCTCTCCATTCTCGCCGCGCTCGTCGTGCAGTTTGGCCGGCTCGGCGAAGGATTTAAGACCTACTACGATCTGACGGTCCATTTCGCGGACGCGAGCGGGTTGCTAAAAGGCTCCGATGTCCTCATGGGCGGGGCGAAAATTGGCCGCGTTTCGGGCCAGCCGCGGCTCGTCACGAGCGGCCGCGGGGTGGATGTGCCGTTGCGGGTTTACGATTACGCGCGCATTCCGGAGGGGACTTCTTTCACGGTCGGGAGCTCGGGTTTGTTAGGCGATCGTTTCGTTCAGGTCTATCCGCCGGCGGGCAAGCCCAAAGCGTACATTGCAAAAGGCGCGCGCATCGAGGGCGAGCGGGAGAAGGGGATCAGCGACC
Source organism: Chthoniobacterales bacterium (assembly GCA_038324295.1). Classification (GTDB taxonomy): domain Bacteria; phylum Verrucomicrobiota; class Verrucomicrobiia; order Chthoniobacterales; family UBA10450; genus Palsa-1392. Next base: position 2,103 of record JBBQHV010000218.1, on the reverse strand, counting down.
TAACGAAACAAGGCGGCGACCTGGTGAAGGATTTGCGCGGGACGGTGGCCAAGATCGACACCGCGGTGAGCCGGCTGAACGACGGCGCTTTGTCGAAGGCGAACATGGACAATTTGAAACAGACGTTCGAAAACCTGAGCAAGACGACGGCCGCGCTCTCGGAGTCCTCGAAAAAAATCGACGGCGTGATCGAGAAAGCCGACGCCGCCCTCGGTTCGACCAAGGAAGCGGCCGACAAGGTGCAGCTCGCGGTCGGCGATGCGCGTAAAACCATCCAGAGCGCCGGGAAAGTAATGAAGAAAGCGACCTCGGGGGAGGGCCCGCTCGCGCTCCTCCTGAACAACGCCGAGGTCTCGGATAATCTGCGCGCCCTGATAAGCAACTTGCGCAGCCACGGCATTCTTTTCTATCGTGACAGCGCCGCGAAAAACCCGCCCCCCGAAGCCAGCCCGCCATTGCGGCGGCGAGGTCGTTAGGCAAATTCTCTTATGACTTCGCAACTGACGGTCAATCTTCTGCGGGTGCTATTCGTCACCTTTTGCGCGGCGGTCGGTTCCAGCGTCATGGCGGAGTTGTCGGATAATCCGCTCCGAGGCCTTCTCATCGGACTCGTCTTTGGCCTCGTCCTCGTGCTCATCGACCGGTTGCTCAAAGGGTTTTCGCTCCGGGCTTTCTCCTCCGCCACCCTCGGGCTCCTCCTCGGTCTCTTCTTTGCCCGGCTCCTCCTCGCCTCGCAGGTCCTGCATTATCAATCGGAGTTTGTGCAATGGACCGGCGGGCTCATTCTCTACTGCGCCTTCGGTTATCTCGGAACGATGCTGGCCTTGCGGAGCAACCGCGATGAGTTCTCGCTCATCATTCCCTACGTCCGTTTCGCGCGCGAGACGACCCAGCACGAGCCGCTCGTCATCGACACCAACGTCATCATCGACGGCCGCATCGCCGATCTTTGCGCGACCGGTTTTCTCAGCCGTTCGCTCATCGTGCCGCGTTTTGTTCTGGGGGAATTGCAGCTCATGGCCGACGCGCGCGATAACATCAAACGCGAGCGCGGCCGGCGCGGACTGGAGATTTTGAATCAGCTCCAGCGCGTCCGCGAAATCGAGCTGACGATTCACGACGGCGGCCTGGAAGAGGGCGACCTGCCGGTGGATGCCCGGCTCGTGCGGGTTGCGAAAGTGCTAAAGGCGCGACTTTTGACTAACGATCAGCCGCTCTGCCAGGTGGCGCGTCTGCAGCAAGTGCCGGTGCTTAATCTCAAGGATCTGGCGCAGGCGCTCCGGCCGGTCGTGGTGGCGGGCGATGAGATCGATCTGAATCTGGTCAAGGAAGGCCGGGACCCGCACCAGGCGGTCGGCTATTTGCCGGACGGCACGATGATCGTGGTCAACCAGGCGCGTCCCTTTATTGGGCGGGTCGCGACGGTCGTGGTCTCGAGTGCGCTCCAGACCGCAGGCGGGCGCTTGATTTTCGCGGAGCTGAAGGAAAACGCGAAGATCCGCGGACCCCTGGAAGAAAATGCGAGCGCGTTGTAGCCGGGGGCGGCGACCCCGGCTGGCCTGGCGCGCGACGAAGGTGAATCCCGCCGAGGTCACCGCCCCCGGCTACAACGCAGAACGAAGCCCGACCGCGCTCCGCACCCGCGTCATCACTTCATCGGCAATCGCGTTGGCCCGCTTCGCGCCCTCCGCGAGCACGTCGTCGACGTAATCGCGCTGCGCGAGAATCTCCTCCCGCCGTTCCCGCAGTGGGGCGAGCGATTCCCACACCTTCGCGAAGAGCTGCTTCTTGAAATCGCCATAGCCGCGACCGCCTTTCGCGAACGCGGCCCGCATCTCCGCGGTTTCCACCGCTGTCGCGAAAAGCGAGAAGAGCCGAAAAATCGAGGACGCATCCGGATCCTTCGGCGCCTCCACCGGCGTCGAGTCGGTCACGATGCTCATGATTCGTTTTCGGGTTTCTTTTTCCTCGCCGAAAATGTCGATCGTATTGCCGTAGCTCTTGCTCATCTTCTGACCGTCGAGGCCGGGGACGGCTTCGGTCGCGGCGTTGATCCGCGGCTCGGGCAATTTCAGGATTTGCCCGTAGGTCTCGTTCAACTTG
>JBBQHV010000217.1:0-3860 GCA_038324295.1 Chthoniobacterales bacterium | reverse complement strand
CCAGTCGGAGTCGTTGAAGGGCGGGTTGGCCAGGACGTAGTCGGCGCGGAGGTCGGGATGGAGGTCGCGCCGGAAGGTGTCGGCGTGCTCGGGGCCGAAGTCGGCCTCGATGCCGCGCAGGGCGAGGTTCATGACGGCGAGACGGCGGGTGGTCGGGTTCGATTGTTTCGGCTGCTTCCCTCGCAGCCTCACCCTGCGGGCTCGATGGACGAGACCAAACCGGCTTACCCCTCGCATCGGTTTGTCCTGGCCGTAGATGCTGATGTCGCCAATCTTGCCGCCGTGGGCTTCGACGAATTTCTCCGATTGCACGAACATGCCGCCGGAGCCGCAGCAGGGATCGTAGATGCGACCTTTGTAAGGAGCGAGCATCTCGACGAGGAGCCGGACGACGCTCTGCGGGGTGTAGAACTGCCCGCCTTTTTTTCCTTCGGCGCTGGCGAATTGACCGAGGAAGTACTCGTAAACGCGGCCGAGGATGTCTTTGGAAAGGTGGGAAGACGAAGACTGATCGGCGGGGGCGCCGACCAGAGCGGGCGAGGCGCCCGCGCTCCCCGGACGCGGAATCAGCTCGATCGTGCCGATGAGGTCGATGAGTTCGCCTAACCGGTGCTTGTCGAGGCCGGGTCTGGCGTAGTCTTTCGGCAGGACGCCTTTGAGGCGGATGTTGTCGCGTTCGATCGCGACCATCGCGTCGTCAACGATTTTGCCAATGGTCGGCTGTTTGGCGCTGTTCTGGAGATAGCTCCAGCGCGCCGCGGGCGGAACCCAGAAGACGTTCTCCGCTTTGTATTCGTCCTGATCTTCGGGATCGGCACCGGCTTCTTTCGAAAGCTCGGCGTGTTTCTCCTCGAAGCTGTCGGAGATGTATTTGAGGAAGATGAGCCCGAGGACGGTGTGCTTGTATTCCGCGGCGTCCATGTTGCAGCAAAGCTTGTCGGCGGCGAGCCAGAGCTTGGCTTCGAAGCCGAGGCTGGCAGCGGAGTTGTTCTTCGAGGAACGAGTCCGAGGCATCTATTGATTCTTTTATCCGGCGCTGGAATACGCTGCAAGGCGTCTTCCGTCGCGAATCAGGATCAGCACCGGCTGTGTCTGGTCGCTCCGCCACTTGACCATCCGATCTGTTGGGCAGCCGCGCCGTCTTTGCCGTGATGCCTGCTACGCGCTTTACAATGCGGAGTCTAACTCGGTCGAACTCCACCGAATCGCCTACGATATTCGCAAAACAAAACGCAAAATTACGCGCGCCAAGCTGCCGGCATTTTCTGCCCAGCGCCTTTCGTTAGGCCGATGATGAATTACGATCAGGTCGATTTCCCCAAACCGTCATTGCCACAAGTTCCGCGTAGGAGTGCGCATCTCAATGCAGATCGATCAGAAGATGCGCGCACTCATTAAATAAAAGTCGGCGGCAAAAGAGACATACTCCAATGAAATTCCTGCATTGATTGCGGGAGTTTCATGGTAATATCCAATCATGATTCGCCGCGAGATCGATACCGGGCTAATTCACATCGCTCTGAAACGGAGCCGCGTAGTCGCTCTCCTTGGTCCACGGCAGTCCGGCAAGACGACCCTCGCTCGTCAGTTCGTGCGCACCGATTCGGTCAATTACTTTGATCTGGAGGATCCTCAGGGGCTGGCCCGGTTGAGCGAACCGGAGACGGCCTTACGCCCGCTGCGGGGCCTGGTCGTGATCGATGAAATCCAGCGCCGGCCGGAACTCTTTCCGCTTTTGCGCGTGCTCGCCGATCGCAAACCGCTGCCCGCCCGCTTTCTCATTCTCGGCAGCGCATCGCCCGACTTGCTGAAGCAATCTTCGGAAACGCTCGCCGGCCGCCTCGAAGTTATCCCGCTGGAAGGCTTCCGCCTCGCCGACCTCGGCGCGGCGGCGCAAGGCAGGCACTGGTTGCGCGGTGGGTTTCCGCCCGCCTTCACCGCCCGCACCGGGGCCGATTCGTTCGCGTGGCGACGCCAGTTCGTGCAGACGTTTCTCGAACGCGACCTGCCGCAGCTCGGCGTGCAGATTCCCGCTCTCACCCTGCGTCGCTTCTGGAATATGGTCGCCCATTATCACGGGCAAATCTGGAATGCCGCGGAACTCGGGCGCGCCCTCGCGGTTAATGAATCCACCGTGCGCCGTTACCTCGACTTAATGACGGGCGTCTTCATGCTGCGGCAATTGCCGCCCTGGTTTGAGAATCTCGGCAAGCGTCAGGTCAAAGCGCCGAAAGTGTATGTGCGCGACAGCGGCCTGCTCCATGTCTTGCTCGGGCTCGACCGGGCGCGCGCGCTTGAATTGCATCCAAAGGTCGGCGCTTCCTGGGAAGGCTACGCGGTCGAGGAGATTCTCAAGGCGCTGCGCCCGGATGAGGCCTATTACTGGGCCACCCACAACGGAGCGGAGATCGATCTGGTGCTTTTCAAGAAAGGCCGCCGCCTCGGGTTCGAATGCAAGCGGGCGGACGCGCCCGTGCTCACGCCCTCGATGCGGATCGCCCTCGACGATCTCAAACTCGACGCCCTGACCGTAGTCTATCCGGGCGAACGCCGTTATGCTCTGGCGAAAAAGGTCGAGGTTGTGCCGCTCTCGCAAGTGGTGCAGGCGACGTGATGTTTCCCCACCGCTTTTCCGCTGGCCGGGCTACTGGCCTAAGATTCAGGATTTCGGCCTGATCGGCGATGGCTGATCGGCTGCGCTTCTCTCCAAGCGCGGCTCGATTGATTGGCTTTGCTGGCCACGCTCGGATAGCGCGGCCATCGTTTGACGCTTTCGCGGGCGCGCCTTAGCCTCGCCGCGTGATGCTTTCGATGGCCCGGAGAGCGACTATTTTGGCGCTCTGTCTTTCGTTAGGGCTGCATTGGCTCGCTCTGCAATCGCTCGCCTGGACGACTATGTTGGTGGAGAACGTTCGTCATGCGCCGCTCAGTGAAGCCGTGGCGCAGACTTTCGATGGCAGTCATCCTTGTCACCTCTGTCGCGCCGTCGCGGAGGGGAAGAAATCGGAAAAAAAATCCGAGATTCTGTCGACGGTCGCGAAGCTGGATTTGATTTGCCCGCCGCAGCCGCGAACCTGGCAGCCGCCGTTCGTTCCCTATGAGTACGGGGCTGTGATTCTCATAATGGCGCAGCGCAATCAGTCTCCGCCGACGCCTCCTCCGCGCTCCCTCATCGGCTAACGAACGCTCGTTAGGCTGAGTTGCGCCGTGCGTGTGCACGGGCCGCAGCATTCTCGTTTGCAATCCGGGAAACGATCGCGCCCCGGTGCGGGCTGTTCCCTCATCACCTTTGGATTAATTCTGATGAAAAAACATTTGCTTCTACTCTTTTCGGTTACCTGCGCCGTCTGTGTGATCGGCGCGACGAGCCGGGCTTACGGTCACGGCTTTGCCGGCGCGCGGTTTTTCCCCGCGACGCTTTCCACGGACGATCCTTTTATTGCCGATGAACTCTCTCTCCCCACGATCAGCACGATTCGAACACCCGACGACGGCGGGACCCGTGAGACCGATATCTCAGTCGATTTCGCGAAACGGATCACGCCAAAACTTGTGCTCGAAATCGGCAGCACCTTCACCTCGCTCGACCCACGAGAAGGAGGCTCGGCTAACGGCTCCGGCAATCTGGAGCTGGGCGCAAAATATCAGCTTTTGGAGAGCGACGCGCACGAAGCGATCGTTTCGGCCGGGCTCGACGTGGAAATCGGGGGCACCGGCGCGGCCGCGGTCGGGGCGGATTCATTCACGACCTGGACGCCGGGGATTCTTTTCGGCAAAGGCTTCGGCGATCTGCCGGAGTCGGTGCGTTACCTGAAGCCGCTGGCCCTCTCGGGGCTGGCCGGCATCGCCATTCCGACGAG
>JBBQHV010000216.1:0-3897 GCA_038324295.1 Chthoniobacterales bacterium | reverse complement strand
ATCATTCGCTGGAGTTCCGATCCGAAGGAATTCGTTCTCGAAGCGTTGAAGCCGGCCAAGGTCAAGAACCTCGTTTTCGACCTCGAGAAAAAGAGCGCCACGATTTCGGTCGATGAAGACCAGCTCTCGCTCGCCATCGGGAAGAAAGGCCAGAACGCACGCCTAACGAGCCGTCTGACCGGCTGGGAGATTAACATCGAAAAAGAAGCGCCGAGCACAAGCGCGGTCGAGCAGAAGGTGGCGCATGCGGCGCAATTGCTCGCCGGCGCCCTCCCGATCGACGAAGAGCAGGCCATGGCGCTGGTCAAGACCGGCTTCACCAGCCTGGAGGGTTTGCGCGATGCCGAAATGTCGGACCTCGTCGATATCCTGAGCGTGGACGAAGAGAAAGCGCGCGAGATTTTTGAAGCCGTGCATCGAGACGTCGAGCCTGCTACTTAAAATGGCTGCGCGCTAACCGCTCACGGCCATGAGCAAGAAATTTTCCAATGCCTACAAAAACGACGACGACCAAAACCAAGGCGGGCAAAGCTGCGCCGGCACGCAAAGCGGCGGTTAAGAGCACTACTGCCGCCAAGTCGTCGATTCGTTCCAAATCAGCCGCGGACAAACCCGCCAAGGCGTCCAAGAGCAAGGCGAAGGACGAAGTAACCGTCTCCACACCTGCGAAAGAACCTGTGCTCGAGGCTCCCAAACCAGCCCCTGCTCCCGCGAAGAAAAGCGAGCCGGCGGCCCCGAAACCAACGCGCTCGGCTTTCGCGCCGATCACGGCGAAAAAAGCGGCGCCCGCGCCGAAGCCGACGGCGGCTGAGCCCGCTCCCGCGCCGACCAAGCCGGCGGTTGAATCGGTTTCGCTGATCGATCCGCAAACGCCCAAGCCGAAACGCCCTATTTCTGAGGAAGCGGCCAAGCGTTCCGTGCTCCCGCCAATCTCGCGGATTCGCGAACCGAAGGCGCCGGTGGTTGAACCAATCGCGCCCCCGCCCGCTGCGGAAGTTCCCGCGACGACGGCGGACGATGGCGTCGAGGCTCTCGAAGAAACCGAGGACGGCCGCAAGATCATTCACATCAAGCCGCCGATCATCGTGAAAGATCTCGCCACCCAGCTCGGGGTGAAAAATTTCCAGCTGATCAAGGAGCTGATGGATGAGTTCAAGATTTTCGTGAACCAGAACATGACGGTCGAGCCCGAGGTCGCGACCCAGGTTTGCGAGAAACACGGCTTCGTCTTCGAGATGGAGCGCCGCGAAAAGGGAGGCGGCGTGCACAAGGAGGTCGAGGTCGTGGTCGCGCCGCCGCCGCCGGTCATCGAGACCGAAGAAGAGCTGAAACTGCGCGGCCCGATCATCACTTTCATGGGGCACGTCGATCACGGTAAGACTTCGCTCATGGACGCGATCCGCAAGACGCGGGTGGCGGCGGGCGAAGCCGGCGGCATTACCCAGCACATCGGCGCTTACACGGTCGATTACAAAGGCACCCGCATCACTTTTCTCGATACCCCGGGCCACGCCGCTTTCACCGCGATGCGCGCGCGCGGGGCGGAGGTGACCGATATCGTCGTGCTCGTGGTGGCGGCCGATGACGGCCTCATGCCGCAGACGATCGAAGCGATCAATCACGCCAAGGCCGCGCCCCACGTCACGATCATGGTCGCGGTCAACAAAATGGATTTGCCGGGAGCGAACCTCGACCGGGTGAAGCAGCAGTTGCAGGAACGCGAGCTGACTCCGGAAGATTGGGGCGGCGACACCATCGTGGTGCCCGTCTCGGCGACCAAGGGCACCGGCATTTCCGACCTCCTCGACAACATGGTCGCGCAGGCGGAAATCATGGAGCTGAAGGCCTCGCCCACCGCCAAACCGCGCGGCACCGTGATCGAAGCGCAGGTCGAACCCGGGCGCGGTCCGACCGCCACCGTCATCGTGCAGATGGGCACGCTCAATGTCGGCGAGCCGTTCATCTGCGGTGACTACGGCGGCAAAGTGAAGTCGCTCGTCGACGATCGCGGCAAGCCGATCAAGTCGGCCGGTCCTTCCACCCCGGTGAAAGTTTTGGGCTTCACCGGTTTGCCGAACGCCGGCGATGAATTCCTCGTCATGGAATCGGAGAAATCGACCAAGACGCTGAGCGAAGAACGTCTCGCGCAAAAGCGCACAGAGAAGTTGAGCATGCCGCAGCGGGCCACGCTCGAGAGCCTGCTCGAAGCGGCCGACGGCAAGAAAATTTTGCGGCTCGTTTTGAAATGCGACGCCCAAGGCTCGCTCGAAGCGCTGACTGCCTCGCTCGATCAAATCGAGAGCAAGAAAATAGATCTCGAGATGATCCATTCCGGCGTCGGCCCGATTTCCGAGTCGGATATTTTGCTCGCCAGCGCCTCGAATGCGGTCGTCGTCGGCTTCAACGTCAAAGTCGAGAGCAACGCCGTCGCCGCGGCCAAGCGCGAAGGCGTGCAGGTGAAACTTTACAGCATCATCTACGAACTGATCGACCAGATGAAGGACGCGATGGCCGAGATGCTCGATCCGGAACATCGCGAAACCGTCATCGGCCACGCCGAAGTGAAGCAGGTCTTCCAGCTCAGCCGCGGCATCGTCGCGGGCTGCCTCGTGACCGATGGACGGATCAGCCGGAGCGCGCGGGCGCGCGTCCTGCGCCGTCGCCAGCCGGTTTACGATGGCGGGCTTTCCACGCTGCGCCGTTTCCAGGACGACGTGAAAGAAGTCCGGGTCGGTCTCGAATGCGGCATCAAGCTGGGGGATTTTTCCGAGTATCAGGTCGGCGACATCATCGAGTGCTATCAACTCGAACAGGTCGCGCAGAAGCTGTGACGGAGGTTGATGGTTGAGGGCTGATTGCTGATCGGCCCGACGCCTGGTTTCCATCATCCATCATCTATCAACCGCTCCCAATGAAACACCGACTCCTGCGCGTTAACGAACTTCTTAAGCGAGAGCTGAGCGCGCTCATCGTGCGGGAGATGACCTTCGATAACCTGCTCGTGACCGTGAACCAGGTCGACGTCACGCCCGATCTGAAGATCGCGCACGTTTACATCAGCGTCCTCGGCTCCAAAGGCCGCCACGAGGTTCTCCCCAAGCTGGAGGCCAACCGCGCCGCGCTCCAGTCCGACCTCTCGAAACACGTCGTCCTCAAATACACCCCGCACCTTGTCTTTCACCTCGACGATTCGATCGAGCGCGGCTCGCGCGTTCTCGAAATCCTCCAGGAAATCAAGCCTTCTCCCGCTCACGAGACTAACGAATGAACGCCAGCACCGCCGAACCACCCAACGCCACCCTAACGAACTCGAGTTTCGAGGAAATTGCCGCCGCCCTCCGCGCGCATGACTCCTTCGTCGTCCTCAGCCACGTCCGCCCGGATGGCGACGCCCTCGGGAGCGAGATCGCGATGGGCCTCGCCCTGCAGAAGCTGGGCAAGAAGGTGAAAGTCTGGAACGAAGAAGGATTGCTCGAGAAGTTTTCCTTCCTTCCCGGCGGCGAACTGGTCAGCCTCCCGCCTAACGAGCAGGAAGATTTCGATGTGGTCCTCGCGCTCGACACCGCGACTCGGCAACGCCTCGGCGACAAGGTCCTCGCCGCCGTCGGCCAGGCCAAACTTTGGATCAACATCGATCATCACCCGAGCAATCCGCGCTACGGCGATCTCGTCCACATCGATTCGATCGCACCCGCGACCGGGCAGATTCTGTTCGAGCTGTTGCAGAGCCAGGATCTGCCGCTCGACGAGGCGATCGCGGAAAACCTTTTCGCCGCGATCTCAACCGACACCGGTTCCTTTCAATACCCGAACACCACCGCGCGCACGTTTGCCATCGGCGGTAAATTACTGGAGCTCGGCGTCGACGTCGGCCGGATGAGCCAGCTCCTCTACGAA
>JBBQHV010000215.1:0-3920 GCA_038324295.1 Chthoniobacterales bacterium | reverse complement strand
AGTTCGTTAGGCCTGAAACTTCGTGGCGAAAAAATTTCTCCCGCTCTCCTCGGCAGACTGCCGCTCGACGAATCGGTCCGGCCGGTCACGCAGTTCTTCCGCGGCGGGACGAAAGCAGCGGAGAAGCTGTTTCGGCAATTCCTGCGCAAGCGCTTCGCCAGCTATCAGGAAAATCGGAACCAGCCGCAGACCAATGACGTTTCCCACATGAGCAAGTATCTGCACTTCGGCCAGATTTCGCCCGTCTGGCTCGCGCTGGAAGCGCGGAAGGAGAAGACCGCGGGCCGGAAGAACGTCGTCAGCTTCATCGACGAGCTGCTCGTCAGGCGGGAGCTCGCGATGAACTTCTGCCACTTTAACGAACACTACGATCGCTATGAGGCGCTCCCGGACTGGGTGCAGAAATCGTTAGGCAAACATCGTCGCGACAAACGCGAACACACCTATTCGCGAGCCGACCTGGAGGCTGGCGCGACCCACGATCCGTATTGGAACGCCGCCATGCGCGAGATGCGCGTGAGCGGCTACATGCACAACTACATGCGGATGTATTGGGGCAAGAAAATCCTCGAGTGGTCGCCCACGCCGGAGGAGGCGCATGCCGCCGCCCTCGCGATCAACAACAAATTTTTCCTCGACGGCCGCGACGCCAATTCCTTCGCCAACATCGGCTGGCTCTTCGGCCTGCACGATCGCCCGTGGCCGGAGCGAAAAATCTTCGGCAAGGTCCGCTACATGAACGCCGCCGGGCTCGAGAGGAAATGCGACATCCGCACTTATGTCGCGAAGGTGAACGCGCTCCCTGAGGGGTGAAGACGCTTCCGGTCTTTTCGATTTGACCCGCGATTGGAATCTGCGATTTCTCGCCGCAATCCGGGCCGGCTCTCGGCTGCCGCCGCGCACAATCCGTCCGCTTTTTATGAGCACATCCGAAACTTTTCTGATCGGCATGATCATCATCTACACCGTGCCCTATCTGGTGTGGCGTTTCTGCCGGACGGAATACTACGCGCCGCTCGTGGTGGTGCAGATCATCGGCGGGATCCTCCTCGGGCCGGGCGTGCTCGGCGCGGTCTTTCCCGACTATTACAAGTTCGTTTTCAATCCGCAGGTCATCGGCGAGCTCAACGGCATCGCCCAGTGGGCGGTGATGATATTCGTCTGGGTAGCAGGGATCGAACTCGACATTAAGGAAGCGTGGCGGCATCGCCGCGAGACCGGCACCACGGCTGGCCTGGCGCTCGGCACGCCGCTCCTTTTCGGCTGCGCGGCGGCGGCGGCGATGTTGGCCGTGAGTGACGGCTGGATCGGACCCAAGGGGCACACCTGGCAATTAATCGTCGGGATCGGGATGGCTTGCGCGGTCACCGCCCTGCCGATCCTCGTCCTCTTCATGGAGAAGCTCGAGATTCTGCGCCAGCCCATCGGCCAGCGCATCCTGCGTTATGCGAGCCTCGACGATATCGCCGTCTGGGGCGTGCTCGCCCTCATCCTGCTCGATTGGAATCGCGTCGGGCGACAACTCGGGTTTCTCGTCGTCTTCGGGCTCGCCGCCTTCCTCGTGCGCAAGCTCATGCGCCGCATCCCGGAAGGTGACCGCTGGTTCGCTGGCCTCATCTGGCTGGCGGTGGCGGGGTTCGCGGCGGACTGGTCGGGCCTGCATTACATGGTCGGCGCCTTCCTTTCCGGCGCCGTGCTCGATGCCGACATGTTCGATCAAAAGCAGATGGACCAGTTCCGCGCCCATGTGCTGCTCGCGATCATGCCGGTCTTCTTTCTCTCCACCGGTCTGCGCACCACCTGGCAGGCGGGCGGCCTTCTCGTCTTCGGAGTGGCCGCGTTGCTCCTGGTCGCCTCGGTGGCCGGGAAGCTGGCGGGAATCGGGATCGCCGGAAAAATCCTGAAGTGGGAGAAAGGCGAGGCCTCGATCATCGGCTGGCTGTTGCAGACCAAGGCCCTGATCATGATCATTTTCGTCAATGTCCTGCTCGATAAAGGCATCATCACGAGTGAGACCTTCACCGCTACCCTCTTGATGGCGATCGCCAGCACGATGCTGAGCGTGCCGATCGTGGCGCCCAGGCTGGAACGGATGAAGTCCCTGATCTTGAAAGCGTCCTGACTCGCGCGCGATTGCGGCGGGCGTTCCGCACGCCCTCTCGGTCGCACGGTTCAGTTTTTCGGTGCGAGATCGGCCACGATTTTTTCGAAACGAGGATCGCCCCGAAGATTATCCCAATAAGGCCGAAGTTTCAGATTGCCGTAGTTCAAGGTGCTCGGAATTCGGAGAGTCGCTGCGATTTGCTCGAGCGCGAGATCCTTTTCGCCGCACCAGGCGTAGATCACGCCGAGATATTTCATGACCTCCGCGCCATCGAGCGCGTCCTTGGTCACGGGCAGGATTGCGACCGCGCGGCGGCCCTCGCGAATCGCTTCTTCCTTACGGCCGAGGGCGGCATCGATCAGGCCGAGGACGGTGTAACCCGGTCCGTAATCGGGTTGGTCGCGGACTGTCTTTTCCACTTCGCGGCGAGCGGCGGCGAACGCTCTTTGCGCTGCGGCCGCATCTCCCCGGCTGCGGGCCGCAAGGCCCTCGCAGAAGGCGCGCGGGAAGTTGATGTCGGTGGAAGTGCCGGCGGGAGGAATGGCAGCGAGGGCGCGGGCGACCTCGGCCGGGTCGCGCTCGCTCAAGGCCAGATATAACCATTGGTCGGCGAAGTCGGCAGCGGAACTCGGTTTCTCGGCGAGGAGAGCTTCGATTGTCTGGCGGAGTGGTCTCGTATCCGCCTTCCACTCGTACTCGACAACGGCGCGGGTGATTCGCGTTTCGAGATCGCGCGGGTCGACCTCGAGGGCGCGATCGAGGGCCGCCGCCATGGCCCGAAACTGCCGCAGTTCCTCATAACTGGCCGCGATCTGCTGGAGGAGGAAAACATTGCGCGGATCGAGATTGACCGCTCGTTGCAGGCTGCGGGCGGATTCGTTCCACGAGCCCTCGCGCCGATCGATATAGCCGGCCAGCTCGAACGCCTCGGAGTTATTTGGGAGCGCGCGCTGGGTCTGCGCGAGTTCGGCGCGGGCCTGGTCGTAATCGAGGTGGCAGCGGTAGAGGAAGTTTGCCCGGGCGAGATGCGTCTCACCCGCTTCCGGGCGAAGCCGAGTGATCGTCTTGAGCGCGCCTTCCGCGAAGGCGAGACGGGCCGGCGTATGATCGAACCCGAAGAAGTAAATGTAGTTGTGCGCGGCGGCCAGCTGGCACCAGGCGAGATAGAAATTTGGATCGCGCTGGACCGCTCGATCGAGCACCTCGATCGCCTCTTGCAGCTTGTCGTTGATCTGCGCGTTCGAAACGCTGGCGACGAGGATTTTTCCCCGGACGTAAAGGGCGTAGGCGTCGAGGTTCCGCGTGGGAGGTTCACCGATCGCGGCTTTCTCTTCGGGGGTGAGGGTGGCGTGCAGCTGGGCGGTAATTCGTTGCGCGATGTCGCTCCGAATTCCGAAAACGTCATCGAGGCCACGTTCGTAGTTGACGCTCCACAAACGGATCCCCTTACGTGCGTCGGTTAGTTGCAGGGTGATGCGGGCCTTCCCAGCCACGCGGCTCACTGTGCCCTCCAGAATATGACCGGCGCCGAGACTTTGAGCGATCTGGCGAAGATTGCGTGGCTTACCCGGAGCATAGCTGCTGACTGATGTGCGACTGATCACCTTCAATTCGCCGACCCTGGAAAGGGCGGTGATGATGTCGTCCTGCACGGCTTCGGCGAGAGAGTCATTCGGCTTTGCTCCACCGAGCTCCTCGAAAGGCAGCACCGCGATGGATTTCTCCGGAAACGACGCCATGTAGGCCGACTCCGCCGAAGAATGGGCAGTGATCTGAGGGGCGAGCCGCAGCGAGAGACTCCAAAGCTCAAGGCCGA
>JBBQHV010000214.1:0-3925 GCA_038324295.1 Chthoniobacterales bacterium | reverse complement strand
TACGGGATGGACTTCGCCCTCGGGCAAGATCGTCGCCAATGGCATTTCGCGCCCGTAGATGCGGCGCTCGCTCAGCCGGCAAAGATTCCCGAAGGGAAACGGATCGAGCATCGCGGGTTGGCTCAAGGCCGGCACCCAGCGTTCCTTTACCCTGACGAACGCCTGCCCGAGGGTCGTTTCCACCTTCTCTCCGCGCGGCTCCCATTCCCCCAGGCTGTTGAGAATTTCGACGATCGGTCGCCTAACGAATCGGGCCCGCTCCGCGTCGACCCAGAGCCCGCACGGTTTCGGCCCGGTGGCGAGCGAGTGCTCCACCCCGAGCGGCACTTTTTGCACACTGAAAAGCGAACGGCTCAACTCGACCGCAGCGTTGTAGCCGGCCGCGGGGAGGCCGGCTGGTCTGGCGGCTGGCAACGTCTCAGATCGGCCGGGGTCAACGCCCCCGGCTACAACAGCCATCACGCTGATCAGGCTCGGCCAATCAACCTGCGTGGCGCGCTTTAATTGCCGTGGCCGCGCGAAGCTGAGACGCGGCTGGTCCGGCGTGAAGAGGACAAACCCGCTGTCGTCGAGCCCGCGGCGCCCGGCCCGGCCAAACATCTGGAGCAACTCATCCGGCTCGACGTGTCGCTCGAAATTTCCCGAGAGATAACGCGTGTCGGTGATGAGGACCGCGCGCATGGAAAAGTTGATCCCCGCGGCCAATCCCATCGTTGCGACGACAACGTTAAGCTGACCCGCTTTGGCGAGCGGCTCGATCAATCCCGCGCGCGCGGCGTAGCTCAGTCCGCTGTGATGATAAGCGACGCGGGCGCGCAAGAGCTTCGTCAGGCGCTTGCCCGCGAGCGCCTCCTGCGGCGGCGAAAGCGGGAGCGGGTCGCGCGCCGGAATCGCGCTCGCGATCGCCTGCGCGAGGTCTTCGGTCGCGTTGCGCCGAGGCGCGAAAACGAGAATCGGCGCGAGCCCGGCATGGAGCGCTTTGGCGATCATGCGCGGCCAGAATTCCCGCGTCTGAATGAAGCCGACATCCGGCAGATTGCGCAGATCGACTTCGTGTTGCGGGACCGGACGTTGATCGTGCCTAACGAGGACGGCGTCGCGTCCGTTGCGGCGCAACCATTCGACCACGTCCTGCGGATTGTTCACGCTCCCGCTGAGGAGGAGGAGCTGCGTGCTCGCGGGCGCGAGGGCAAGCGAGAGCTCGTAATGCACTCCGCGCACCGGATCGGCGATGAGCTGATATTCGTCGACCACGAGGAGGCGCGGCCCTTCCCGGCGAAGAAAGCGCGCGCGTTGCGTCTCGAGCGTGGCGACGACGACTTTGGCGTCGAGATTGAGCGCCAGATCGCCCGTCGCGATCCCGACATCCCAGCCGCGCGCGCGCCATTCCGCGAGCTTGTCATTCGCGAGGGCACGGGTCGGCACGGTGAAGACGGCCTGCCCTTTAAGCGAGGGATAGAGCAGCTCAAAGATATAGGTTTTGCCCGCGCCGGTCGGCGCATGCACGACCACATCCTGGCCGGCCTGCAGCGCGCGCGCCGCTTCCTGCTGCCAGAGATCCGGCACGACCAGGTTGATCTCCAGCCCTCGCATCCTGTCTCCAAGATGAAGCGTTCAGACGCGCCGGCAACGGGCGCCGCTGCCTACTCCTCTCTCGCGGTCGAGCCGACGATCGCGTATTCATTCGCGGCGTACTCGCGGAAGGCTGATTCGAGCGCGGCGATGCTGGCAAATTTTCCGGAGTAGTAGCCGAGGACTGCTCTTTCAAAGGGCTGATGCCGGCCGAGCGCATCGAGCAAGCCGAGAAAGCTGGCCTTGTCGGTGGCGGCGAGAAAGCGGACGAGCCGTTCCGATTCTCCGTAAAAGATGCCCACCTTCTTCTCGTCCGCCGGATAATTCATGGTCGCGAGCGCGCCTAACGGAATCAACTCATCCGTCAGGATCGAGCGAGAGCGAGGCTTCGCGATGTAGCCGCGCGCGCGCTGATAACTGGCGTGGGCGTTCATCGAGATGTATTGCGCGAAGCCTTCGTCGAGCCAGCGCGGAATGCCGTCCGGATAATACCGATGCATGATGAGGTGCGCGATTTCGTGCCCGAGCGAGTTGTTGGCGAATTTCTGGCGCGGGTCGCGTTGAATGAAGAGGCTGCCCTGCGAATGAATCCCGCCGGTCCACGGTTCCAGCCGGCCGAGCCCCTGGAAAGCGCGCCAATCCTCCGGCCGCTCGAAAATGTAGATGTGCGATTTCGTGTCGCCGCTCGGCGGATCGCGTTCCAGCTCTTTCACGATCACGCGATAATAAAACTCCGCTTCCACCGAGATGGGCGTCGCGACGTAGCCGTGCACGAAGTGATAGATGAAATGGTCCGTCTCCGCGTGCTTCCATTCGTCGGGATGAATCGCGAGCGCCTGGTCGCCGAGCGGATTCGGGTCGCGCTGGCTGAGGTCGGAAAACTCAACCTCGCTCAGCCCGCTGAGTTGCGCCTCGAGCCGGGGAAGAAAGAGGATCGTCAGGCTGAGAAAAAGTCCGGCCGCACGAGCAATCACGCCTTCCGGATGGAGCTACAACCGTGCGAGCCACGGACGCGGCGGAAATTTTTTTCGCTAGTCGAGATGGGCCGCGGCGCGCTCGCGCCCTTCCAGCTCGAGCACCATCCGTTTGATGTGGCGATATTTCGTGTGCGAAGCGAGCCGGCGCAGGCTCTCGTTCGGATCGCCCCATTGCACGACCCTGATCAATTCCTGGCGCACGCCCCAGCTGTTCATGTCGCGCGGTGTCGCCATGTAGAGATCGATCGTGTTCCGCCCGGAGAGGGCCCACCCGTAATCCTCGACCCGATAAAGTTGTCCGGTCGAAATGAGGCGAAAGATCGTCCCGACCGGCCAGCGCGACCAGTCGGCGGCCGCGCTTCCATAAGTCGGGTTGGAATACACGTAGGCCGGTTGTCTCCGCGACACGTAAGCGATGGGTTGATAATTCCTCGACTCGCGATCCGATCCGGCAATCGGGACGGCGCGAGGCACGACCGGCGGCGGCGCGGCGTGGAGGACGCTTCCGACCGCGCTGAGATTGCCGTACTGGCGATGATCCGCCTCGGTGTGGGTATAGGCGGTGGTGCGGACTTGCTGGAAATCGGTGTGCGCGAGCGGTCGCTCGTAGGCCGGGAGACTGCGCGAAGTTCCGCACGCGCCTAACGAGAGGCCGGCGGCGGCGGCGAGGAAGGCCGGATGAATTTTCATTCGCACGGTCGGGAAGTTATTAACAGTTATTCACAACCCCGACAAGTGACGTTTTTTGGGTGCCGCCTGTGGACGTTTCCTTTGGGAAGCGCGGTGCTGTCGCGGCGGTCTGTGACCGGCGCCTCCTGTGCTGGAGCGCAGCTTGCGCACGACGGTCATAGACCGCCGCTACAGCAGAGCGTTCTCGGAGTTCGCAGAGGCCGGCGTCCGTTGCGTCACCTGCGGCTTTGCTGGAAAGTGCGCGATGCTCGCGAAATTTGCCGATCACGTTTCCCAGACGCTCGAGGAAATCAAAGACGAGGGGCTCTATAAGACCGAGCGCATCATCACCGGACCGCAAAACGCCGAGATCGCGATCGCCGACGGCCGGCGAGTGATTAATCTCTGCGCGAATAACTATCTCGGCCTGGCGGATCATCCGGCGCTCATCGCGGCCGCGAAGGAAGCGCTCGACACGCACGGCTTCGGGATGGCGAGCGTGCGCTTCATTTGCGGGACCCAGGATATTCACAAGGAGCTGGAAGCCTCCCTAACGAAATTCCTCGGGACGGAGGACACGATCCTTTATCCCTCCTGCTTCGACGCCAACGGCGGGCTCTTCGAGACATTGTTAGGCGCGGAGGACGCGGTCATTTCTGATGAGCTGAATCACGCCAGCATTATCGACGGCGTGCGGCTCTGTAAGG
>JBBQHV010000213.1:0-3940 GCA_038324295.1 Chthoniobacterales bacterium | reverse complement strand
GCCTGGCCGTGGGGAAGTGCCATCGATTGATCGAGCACATGGATTAGGCCGGTTTGATCTTCATGCACGAGGCAGGCCAGTTTGAAATTTCCCGCCTTCGGGAAGATGACCGTAAAGGTCTGCCCTTTGACCATGGGAGGTGTGGTCACACAGTTAGTGCCGTCGTAGGTGGCAGGGTCAGCAGAGAAGCCGGGGCAACCCTCCCCGAAAAACGGGCGCGGTTGGTCGGCGGTGAGAAACGTCACGGTGTGAATCTCGTCCGTCTGAAACTGCCAGGTGATCTTGTCCCCGGCGTGAATCCAGATTTCATTCGGAAGGAAGGCCAGAGCCTGACCGGCCTTGTCATCGGTCTGTGCGCCGACGGAGGCGAACCATTGCCTCTGCGCCTGTGCCCGAGGGGATGAGACCAGGCCGATAAAGAGCAGACCGAGGAGGATCATCGGCCGGGTGTGAGTGCGTTTGCGAAGGATGTTTTTCATAGGTTGGGTGAGTGGGTTACGTGTTGATTGTTTATGTTAACTTCCTTCCAACGGGAAAAAGCGCGCGGCATTGCAAAAAAGTTTAGCCGCGTAACACAGGCTTCCAGTCTGTCAGGTCGAGCGGGCTTCCAGCCCGCAGGGTAGAGGCAGCAGACAAAACGTAGCCTATGCCGTTTCGGAACGACTGGGCTGGAAGCCCGCCCGACTCGACAGCCAGGATGGCTGTGTTACGGCTTGAGCGAGGCGACGAGTTTTTCGAAACGCGGATCGTCCCGCAACGCGTCCCAGGTCGGATCGAGCAGGAGGTCGCCGTAGGTGACGCCTTCAGGTAATTTCGAGAGAAGCTCGAGCTGCTCGATCGCGCGAGTCTTATCTCCCACCCAGGCATAGACGGGAGCGAGCGTCTCGACGCGATCCTCGCTCTGGAAGGAATCTTTGGCCATCGTCCCTATGTGCACGGCTTTTTCCACTTCGCGCACCGCGTCGCCCTTGCGACCGAGGCCCGCGTCGCAATACGCGAGGTAGGTCAGGGCTTCATCTTCGCTCAGGGCACGTCCCCATGGCGTGTCGATGTTTTTTCGCGCCGCCGCGAAGATCGCCTGAGCTTTTTGTTCGTCGCCACGGAAATGCGCGACTGCCCCATCCGCGCAGCTGTTGGGACGCAGTCCGTTGTTTAGGCCGGGCGCGAATTCGGCGGGAGTCGCCTCGATGACCCGGCTCGCCCCCTCGTAGTCGCGCGAGTAAAGAGCCGCTGCGAATCGATTGGGCCAGATTAGCCAGGTCGGACTGAAGTCGAGCGGGATTTGGGAGAGAAGAGATTGTGCGGCGGCCGCGTCGCCGGTATCGAGCTTGAACTCCGCCGATTCGAGCAGAAACCAATAGGATTGCGGTCCATTGCTGGTGGCGTCTTTGGCGAGAAGTCTGGCCCATGCGCGATAACGGCGCGTGGCCCGATAGAACTGGCCAAGGTGAAACCGGACTTCGTCATTGCGCGGATCGAGGTCGAGCGCCTTTTCCAGATTGCCGACGGCAGCGTCCCAATGGTTTTGCTTGTAATCAATCTCGCCCGCGATTCGCAGCACTTCGGAGTCGTTAGGCAAAGTGCGGCGGGCCAGGGCCACTTCGGCGCGCGCCCGTCCGAGTTCGCCGTGACGACGATAGTACCGCCCGAGCTCGCGGTGTGCCTCACCGAGATTCGGCCGCAGCCGGAGCGCATTCTCGGTTGCTGTTTTGGCCAAGGGAAGGTGAACATCTAGTTCACCGAACTCGGAAAGATCGCATTCTGTCTTCGCGAGGGCGCACCAGGCGAGCGCAAAGGCAGGATCGTGTTCCGTCGCCTGCTCTAGGAGCGTCGCCTTCTGCGCCAGGCTTTTTTGCGCGCCCTGCCCATTTTCCCAAGGCGCGATATTCCGGGCACCGACATAAAGTTCGTAGGCGATTAAATTAGTCGTCGGTGGCTCGGCGATAGCCGCGCGCTCGGCTGGCGAAAGCTTGCTCGTGAGCTGATCGGCAATCTCCTGCGCGATCTCGCTCTGGAGGGCGAAGACATCCGCGATATCGCGGTCGTAGTGGTCGGCCCAGAGATGCGCGTCGGTGCGGGCGTCGATTAATTGCGCACTCACGCGCACACGATTGCCCTCACGCTGCACCGTCCCCTCGACCAGTTTGGCAACGCCGAGAGCGCGGCCGATTTGCCGGGCGTTGCGCGGCGCGTTGCTGGCATACTGCATCACCGAGGTGCGGCTGATGACTTTGAGGTCGGCAATCTTAGCGAGGTCGGAGAGGAGCTCATCCTGCACGCCGGCCGCGAAGTAGGCGTTTTGTTTGTCGTCACCTAAATTTTCGAAGGGCAGGACGGCGATGCTTTTTTCCGGCGGCGCCGTCTCCGGCGTGACTCTTTGGGCGCGCGAGTGGCTTTTCGTTAGGCCGAAACCGGCCGCGGCCAGCAAACTACAGAGCAGCGCCGCGGCGGCGATCCAGCGCGGGCGATGCCGGGCCGCGCGGAGAGCTTGCCGGCATTTTTCGATCGCGAGGGAAAGTTCCCGCGGGGATTGGGGACGTTCGTTAGGGTCGGCGGCCAGTATCGAGCGGAGGAGGCGAAGGAGCGGCTGCGGAATCTTCCGGCCGCGAAGATCTGGCAGGGCGGGCGGCTGATGCAGTTGCCTTTCGCGCAGTTCATCCGGGTCGCGCCCGATGAAGGGAGGCCGGCCGCAGAGCGCAAACCAAAGCGTCGCCCCTAACGAATAAATATCCGAGCGCGCATCCAGTTTTTGCCGGCTCTCCTGGAATTGCTCCGGGCTGGCAAATCCCGGGGTGCCCGTCAGGCCGGTATGAGTCGAACCAGCCTCAGCGCCTTCTCCGGTGACGGCTTGGGCGAGGCCGAAATCGATCACCTTGACGAGGGGCGCGCCGGTTTCGTTTGGAAAGCCCGGCCGTTGCTTCGCATCCGTTACGGGTTCGTTAGGCACAAGCATGAGGTTGCTCGGCTTCAAATCGCGATGGACCAGCCCGTGCTTCTCCGCGGCCCGGAGCGCGCGCGCGACCTGCGCGCCGATCTCGAGCACCGTGGCTACGCCTAACGAACCCTCACGCTGCACCCGCGCTTCGAGAGTTTCGCCCTCCACCAACTCCATGGTGTAGAAGCAATGGCCTTCGGGCGTTTCGCCGTAATGGAAAACGCTCGCCACATTCGGATGGCGCAACTGCGCCGCCGCGCGCGCCTCCCGCCGGAAACGCTCGCGCGCTTCCTCCTGTTCCGAGTAACGCGCGCTGATCACTTTCAAAGCCACCGGCGCGCCGAGATTCGTATCGATCGCGCGATAAGTAATCCCCATCGCGCCGCGACCGAGCTCGGCGAGGCCGGCGCCACCCTCGGCCAGGTTTAGCTCGTAATGTTGGAACTGCCGCGCGTTCCTTTCGGCCGCACCTCCCGCGAGCAGACAACGCAAACAACCCGGCGCACCGGCGCTCAGACGCAGCGGTGTGCCGCAAACCTCACAACATCGCGCTTCCTCTTCGGTGGGGGTCATGGCGGGAAGGGCTTTCGAATCACGCCGCAGCGATCAGAATGCGCGCGAGCTGCCGCAGCTCTTCATCCACGTCGTCGGCGAAACCAATCGTGCGCGCGACTTCCTGGCGAAGAAGATCTCGGTAGCGCACCCGCAGCCGCGAGAGATGACTGCGCAAGGTCTCTATCGGCATCTCGAGACGCGCGGCGATGTCTTCCTGCTTCGGCAAGTCCGAGCCACCGGCAACAAGCGGTTTCAGCTCGCGAAAAATTCCCTCTTTTTTCCCTGCGCGAAATTCGCTGGCCAGATTCTCCAGCGCGCGCGAGACCAGCGCCACGGCCCAGCGTTGCTCGTAGAGTTGCTCCTCATCCAGCGTCGCGATCTCGCTGGCGTGCAGTTGTTCGACGGCGTGCAGTTCGTCATTCAGAAGCACGATTTCCCGGTCGCCACCCC
>JBBQHV010000212.1:0-3955 GCA_038324295.1 Chthoniobacterales bacterium | reverse complement strand
CCCGTCGAAGCTGAGCAGCGGCGCCGGAATGCTCGGCGCCAAAAGTCGCAGGAGGTTGCCCTGACTGACGACCGGGTCGGGGCTATCGACATGCGAGTTGGGGACCGGGGGGTTTTCCGCGGCCTCATTTCGCTGGTGGCTGTCGAAGCGATCGAGCGTCGCCAGCTCGCGCAAGGGCGGCGAGACGTCGTGCCGATAGGAAGGCGTCACCTGAACTTGATTGGCTCCCTGGGCCGCGCCGGATACGAGCCAGAGGGCGGAGCAAGCGCAAGAGAGCGCGAAGCGGGCGCGGAACGCTAGGATTGGAAACGATTTCATCTGAGCGGCCCGGCCACGGCTGGATTGCAAGTTCGTCTCATCGGGACCGCGGCTCGCGCCTCCGCCATCGGAGCATTACGCGCCGATTTTCGGGCGATCATTACCCTGAGAGCAGGAGCTGTTCCGAGGGAAACGGAGATTCCCTGGGCGCGGGACAAATTCGCTGCCGCTTGGAGGGTCGAGCCCTCCAGCCCCCCTAGCTAGCTTCGTTAGGGCGTTCTCCTGGCGAGAGATAATAGACCACCAGCCCGAGAAGAGCCGTCGCCAAACCCCAGAGGGAAGCTTCCCGGGTGGAGGCGTCTTCCAGCAGATGCCAGAGCATCCAGCCGCTCACCGCGAGAAAGATAAGCGGCGTAATCGGATAACCCAGGGTGCGATACGGTCGCGCCAGATTCGGCCGCCGCCAGCGCAGCACGATCACCCCGAGCACGGTCAGGGTCGACGAAAGCATGAGGCTGAATTGCACGTAGTTGACCACCTTTTGAAAACTGGTGCAGAGGATGAAGAGATTCGCGATCGCAAACTGCGCCAGCGTCGCCCGCACCGGGATGCCGCGCCTGTTTCGCCGGGCAAACCAGGCGAGTGCGCTGAGGTCTTCCCCCATCGTCACGGTCACGCGCGGCCCGATCCACATCATCGAGCTGATCGCGGAGACGAGCCCGAGCGCGATGAAGATCGCCATCACCTTGCCGCCGGCCGCGCCGAAGATGTGGACGCCGGCGATCAGCCCGATCTCTTGTTTGCCGACCATTTCCGCGGCCGGCGTGGTCCGCAGAAAAGCGGCATTGATCCCAAGATAGAGCGCGGTCACGAGCAAGGTGCCGAGCCCGAGGGAAAGCGGAATCGTGCGGGACGGATGGCGCACTTCGCCCACGATGTAGGTCGAGGCGTTCCAGCCCGAGTAAGCGTACATCACCCAGTAAAGGCTGATCGCGAAAGGCGCGCTCACGAGCAGCGCGGAATCCGCCGTCCCGGGAAGAAACGAAATCGGCTGCGATTTTTCCACCCAGAAACCGGCGCCGATGATGACAAGGATGAGCCCCACCTTGAGGAGGGTCGCGGCGTTTTGAAAGCCGCTCCCGAGCCGGATGTCCCAAAGCAGGGCGAGGGTCGCGAGCGAGACCACGCCTAACGACAAAAGAAGTGGATTCAATCCCGGAAAAACCCCGGCCAGGTAGGTGCCAAAGGGAATGGCCGCGATCGCGACCGGGGCCGCAAACCCAACTGTGGCGGAAATCCACCCGGCCACGAACCCAACTGCCGGATGATAAATTTCCCTCAGGAAATGATACTCGCCGCCCGACCGGGGCAGCGCCGCCGCCAGCTCCGCGTAGGAGAGCGCGCCGCAGAGTGCGCAAAGGCCGCCGAGCGCCCAGAGCGCGAGAATGGCGAACCCGCTCGGGAGATCGCCGACCTGAAACCCGAGGCTGGTGAAGATGCCGGTGCCGACCATGTTGGCGACGACGATGCAGGTCGCGGTGAGGAGCGAGATGGTGCGCGCCGGATGAGAGGAAGTGCTTCTTTTCACCGGCGATCATCTAATGGCTGGTTCGCAGCATTCAAACGCGAAGTGGGCGGTTGTTGTAGCCGGGGGCGGTGACCCCGGCGGGGCCTGGGCCGGCGTGTCTTATCACCTGCGGGTCTAACCGCCCCCGGCTACAACTCAATCGTTATGCTGGAATTCCAGATAACGTGCGGAGAGCGGCGCGAGGGCAGGAATCTGGAGGCCGGCGGAGACGAGGTCGCTCACCGTTGTGCTAAAATGCACCGGTTCCGGCGCAAGGCGATCAGTCGAGGTCAGCTTCGCGTCGGGGTTCGTTAGGCCAAGGAAGCGAAGCGCCTCGGGCGGCAGGAAGACGCGGACATCGCGGAGCGATTCCGTGGAATGCAGATTGGCGATAACGAGGAAGCGCTGCTGTCTTTCGGCATCGTAGCGGAGGAAGGCGTAGCACCAATGGCCGCTCGCGCTTTCTCCGCCGAGCCGGCCGAAATGCGGGTTTTCGCGGTTCGCCGGATTGAGCGGATAGAGCGCGCCGTCGCGAAAAGCCGGCTCGCTATTCAGCCTAACGAGACGGCTGTAGAACTCGCGCAGCGCTTTCTGGTCATCGGAAAGTTTTCTGCCGTCGTACTTGTGCCCATTGCTCCAGCGGACCATTTCCGGCATCGACCAGTAATCGAAAATCGTGGTCCGCGAATCGTCGCCCCCAAAACCTTCCGCACCCGCCGCCGGCTCGCCCACTTCCTGGCCGTTGTAGAGCATGAGCGGGCCGCGCGAGAGACCGTAAAGAATCGCCGCGACCGGCCGGCCGACATTCATCCCAATTCCGCCCCACTGGCTCGGCGAGGCGAGCCGCACTTCGTCGTGATTTTCCGCGTAACGAAGCGAGTTCTCGAAGATGAAAGCCTCGCGCTCGGTCGTGTCGAGGTCGTTCGCCCAGCGCGCGCCTTCGTAAATTCCCTTGAGCACGCGATAGGTCGGATCGTCGTAAACGCCGTTAAAGCCGGCATCGAGCAGATCGAACATGACGTTGCCGCGCTCGTGCGCGAGGCGTGAAATGACCGGATCGCTCCCCGGCACTTTCGCCGGATCGCTATCATAAGCTTCGCCGACGAAGACGACCGTGGGCACCCGCTCGCGCGCGCGTGCGATCAGCCACTTCCAGAATTCCGGCGGCTCCATGTGCGCCATGTCGCAGCGGAATCCATCCACTCCCATCTCCTGCCAGTAGGCGATGACGCGATCCATTTTCGACCAGGTGTCCGGGACCGGCTTCCCGGGCGTGCGCGCGTTCGGATATTCGCGGCGGTTCTTGTCGGGATCGGTGAAGTCGAAGCCGTAGTTGAGTTTTACGGTCTCATACCAATCGTTCAGGCTCGGCTTCCAGCTGACGACGTTGTTGCCGGTAACGCGCCCGAATTCCGCCTCGCCCTGGAAACGGCCATCGCATTTCATCCCCGGAAGCTGGCAGGTCGGACTGATGGCGACGCCCTCGTGCCAGGTGGGGAGCTGCAAGGGAGGCCCGTTCTCGTTAGCGTGGAGGTAAAAGAAGTTATTTCGCGGATCGAAAAAGGCGCTGCGATCGTCGGTCGTGCCGAGGCTGATCTCGGGCTTGATATCGGAGTGATAACAGCGCGCCACGTGATTGGGCACGAAGTCGATCAGCGCCTTCATCCCATGCGCGTGCACCCGTTTGAGGAGCGCCTCGAATTCCGCTAATCGCTTTTCCGGCTCGACCGCGTAATCCGCCGAGACGTCGAAATAATCTTCGATCGCATACGGACTGCCGGCGAGGCCCTTGAGCAAATCGGGATCAGCCGGCGGCTGGCCGGCCTCGGAGTGATCGGTCGCGCTCGCCTGTTGCAGGACGCCGGTCAACCAGATGTGGGAAAAACCCATCTTCTCGATCGCGGCAAGGGCCGCGTCATTGATCTCGTTAAACTTGCCGACCCCGTTTTGCGCGGCGCTGCCGTTCGGCTGGCGGGTTTGGTTGATGTTGCTGAACAGCCTAACGAACAGCTGATAGATGCGCAGACGCGAACGATCGCTGCCGAGCCGCCCGTGCATCGAGACTTTCAGCGCGTTGTCGCCGTGCCAATCAACTTCCAGATAATGCGGAATGTATTTGTCCCCTTCCCC
>JBBQHV010000211.1:0-3966 GCA_038324295.1 Chthoniobacterales bacterium | reverse complement strand
GCTTTATGATCGTCGAGCAAGGCTCCTGGCTCATAGCCTTCCTGTGGAATCGTGCCGGCAACGGCTTCGGTCGAAAGAACCTTGCTCTCTGCCGCATATTCGCAAAGCCGTTCAGGGCTACAACCAATCAGGCCTTCGTCCCTATTCCAGTAGCCATACAAATGGGCGGCGGTTCCGTTTTGCAAGGCTTGTTCCAGCCGGCGGGCTATCCAGGTCGGGTCGACTGCGGTCGATGTTTGCAGCTGACCGTAAGGCACGCCTTTTGAAAGTGATCCCCTGGAAAGTAATTCCTTAAGCGCGACGAACTGTTCCACGAAAGCGTCGTGCGTCGCCTGCCACATCAGCGCGGGAGCGGGGGAGTCGCTCTGGAGATAACTTCGCAGTGCTTGCTCCAAACTCGTCCGGTCAATGACTGCCTGATTTTCAGGTGCTGATTCATTGTCGTCGAGCGCAGGAAAGAATTGGGGATGAAAAAATGAGATGCCGCTTGCGGGAGTTTGCCTGCCCGAGCCCCAGCCGACAGAAAAGCGATTGTGATCAAGGGCATAGATCGAGCCGCAGGTGAGAAACTCTGCTAACTCTGGAATGGCCAAAGTCACCTCGCTCTTCACGCTTAAAGGATGGCAAGCCTCAGACGGACAACGACCTTGTGCGCTTCCCCGTCGTCCTGCAAAGCTATGATCTTTTCAGGCAGAGCGACCCCGTCCAGCTCGACCAGAGCTACACCATGAGACAGATGGTCCGGGTTCTCTATTCGGATGTCGTAGGACGAGTTTTTATATCGGTAGGTGAGTCGAAATCCATCCCAGGTCGCGGGAATCACCGGCTCGATCCTGAGTCGGTCGCCGCGGCGCCTGAAGCCCAACACTTCCTCCAGCCAAACGCGGTAGATCCAACCCGCGGCGCCGGTATACCAGGTCCAGCCGCCCCGTCCGACCTGCCCTTTCAAGGCATAGACATCGCCTGCGACGACATAGGGCTCGACCTTGTAGCGCTCATAACTCTCCTCCTCGCGCGCATGCTCGATCGGATTCAACATCCGCAAGAGCGAGACGGCTTTCTCGCCGTCGCCCTGCCGCGCGAAAGCCAGCGCGGCCCAGGCGGCTGCATGTGTGTATTGACCGCCGTTTTCGCGCACACCCGGGGGGTAACCCTTGATATAACCGACATCCTGCGGCGTCTTATCAAAGGGCGGCGTGAAGAGCAGGATCATGCGGTCGGCTCCGCGCACGAGGTGCTGATCGAGCGAGCGAAGCGATTCACTCAGGCGGTTCGGATCGGCCGCGCCGGAAATCGCCGCCCAGGATTGCGCGATGGAATCGATTTTCGCTTCGCTGGATTCCTTGGAGCCCAGCGGACTGCCGTTATCGAAATAGGCGCGCCGGTACCACGCTCCGTCCCAGGCCTGGGCTTCGAGCTTTTTCGCGATGCGGCTCGCTCGCATCCGACAGAGGGCGGCATCTTCCTCGCCACCGCGGAGATCGAGCATTTCGGCGAAATCGTTCAGCACACAAATCTGGAACCACCCGAGCCAGACGCTCTCGCCTTTCCCGCCGACGCCGACCCGATTGAGACCGTCGTTCCAATCGCCCGTCCCGATGAGCGGCAGGCCGTGCGGGCCCGTGCCGACCGCGTGGGCGATGGCGCGCCGGCAGTGTTCCAGCAACGGCGCGCCCGCCGCGGAAACTTCGGGAACGGAGAACGCTTCCTCCTGGTTCTCCTCGAGTCTGGGCGCTTCCAGAAAAGTCACCACCTCGTCGAGGATGGCAGCGTCGCCCGTCGTCCGCACATAATGAGCCGTGACGTAGGGCAGCCAAAGCAGATCGTCACTGATTCGTGTGCGCACGCCGGCGCCCGATTCCGGATGCCACCAATGCTGCACATCGCCCTCCACAAATTGCCGGGAAGCCGCCCGCAGAATTTGCTCGCGCGCAATCTGCGGAGCGGTTTGCACGAGCGCCATCACATCCTGCAGTTGATCGCGAAAGCCATAGGCGCCGCTCGATTGGTAAAGGGCCGAGCGGCCCCAGATGCGGCAACTGAGCGTCTGATAAAGAAGCCAGCGATTGAGCAGGAGATTCGCAGAATGCTCGGGGGTCTCGACCTGAATGGTATCGAGGACCCCATCCCACCACTGCCGCGTCTCCTGGAAAGCCGCTTCAAGATTCGCCGGATCGCGGAAGCGCTGCACGAGCGACTTGGCATCCGTTTCGTCAGCCGCCTCGCCGAAAATGAAAATCACATCAGCCGATTCTCCCGGCTCGATCTCGACCGCGAGCTGCACCGCGGCGCACGGATCGAGAGCGGCGCCTGTCTCGCCGGACAGCCCCTCCAGCTCCATCGCCACGGGATCGCGCAGCGCGCGGTTTCGGCCGATGAAACTCGTGCGGTCGCCGCTGAAGGAAACGGGCGGCGGGCTCGAAGTGGCGAAGGCCACGCGATCGCAAAATTCTGGTTCGTAGGGATTGCGCGCGAAAAGGCTCTGACTTTCCAAATCCCATTTCGTCGCGACGTGCATCCGCGTTTCCTCCGGCGCCGGGCCGAGCACGAGGGCGTCGTAGGAAGTGATCGTTAGTCTGCGAAGATGCGAAGAAAGGTTGCGCAGGCGCAAGCGCTGGAGCCGCACGGGCGATCCGCCGGCCGCATCGACCGGCACGAAAACGAGCAGCTCCTGCTGAATCGCATGGCTGTTGTGTTCGAAAATCGAATAGCCTTGCCCGTGTCTCACCCGATAAGCGTCTTTCTCGCGAATCGGCGCCGGCGTGGGCGACCAGAAAACATCAAGATCGTCATCGCGCAGATAAATCGCCGAGCCCGGCGGATCGGTCACGGGATCGTTAGACCAAGGCGTGAGACGATGACTCTGGCTATTCCCGTACCAGCTAAAACCGGATCCGGATTCGGAGACGAGCGTGCCGAAGTTTGGATTGGCCATCACGTTGACCCACGGCGCGGGGGTCTGCGCGTCCGGCCCGAGGTAGATGGCGTATTCCTTGGCGTCGTGGGTGAAGCCGCCGATCCCGTTGAAATATTCCAGCTCCATGAAGGACAATTCCGGCGAAGGTTCCTCGCGGAATTGTTTGCCGGAAGTTCGCCGCGGCACTTGCGGATTGAGCGGCATGGTCGCGGCCAGTTGCTGGCGCAGATTGCCTCGCGCCGCCACCAGGACCGCGCGCGCGGCCGACTCGATCACGGCCAGATCTTCCTTCGCAATCTTGCTTGCGGAACGAAGGAAAACGCCGCCCGGTTGATCGACGCCGGTGAGCTGCGCATGCGCTTCCGTGAGCCGGCGCAAATGGTCGGTCAGCGGTTCTTCGTAGCTCGCCGTTTCCTCGCTGATCAAGACCAGATCGACCTGCAACCCGCGCAGATGCCAGAAAGTGTGCGCGGTCAGAACTTCGCGCACCACCTCGATGTCGCGCAGATGCTCGATCGAGACTACGACGATCGGCACGTCGCCGGATATTCCCTGCGCCCAGAGCGTGCGCTGCCCCGCGCCGCAACTGCCGAGGCGCGCCGGCGGCGGGCGCAACTGCGGCTGCGGGAAAAGAACGTGCCCGGCGAGGAGTTGGAAAATCTGCACTTCGTTAGGGTGAATATGAAGCCGGCGCAGCTCGAGCTGGGCGCGCGTCCAGGCCGTCTCGAAAGCGCGCGTCGAGACGCGAAATTCCGAGTAGCGCTCGGCCAGGCCGAGGACCGCTTCGCGCGAATCCGCCATGACCGTGATGATGGCGAGCTGGAAGCGCTGGTTCGGGCCGAGCGTGACGCGCCGGCGCAGGCTGAAAATCGGGTCGAGCACGGAGCCTGTGCTTTTCGTTAGGCTGCTCGTCAGGGCGATCGGATTTTCGAGCGAGCGGCCCCGGCCGAGAAAGCGGGCGCGGTCCGTTTCGTATTCCGGCGGCTCGGTCGAGGCGGATTCCGGCACCATCAAATGCGCCACCCAAATCGGCCGATCGTCAGGCGAGC
>JBBQHV010000210.1:0-4027 GCA_038324295.1 Chthoniobacterales bacterium | reverse complement strand
CGGAATAATCCGATCTCCTCTCCCTCGCACGTTCCGGAGAAGAGTTCGTCTCGCTTCGCTCGATTTCCTTGGCGGCATTCGCCGGGTCGAATTACGCTCGCGGCGTGGCCAAGCTCGACTTCGAACAACTGGTCGAAGATTTTTACATGCCACTCTATCGTTTCGCGCTTTCACTCAGCCGCCGGGAATCCGATGCGGCCGATCTGACTCAGCAGACCTTCCTCCTCTGGGCCCGCAAGGGCCATCAACTGCGCGACAGCTCCAAGGTCAAGACCTGGCTTTTCACTTCGCTTTATCGGGAGTTTCTCGGGCGCAAACGGCAGCAGGACCGCTTCGTCGATTCGGAAAACAACCCCGAGGCGACCAGCGCACAGATGATCCCGGCCACGGTCGTGGACCAGCTCGACGGCGAGATCGCGCATCGCGCGCTCCTCGATCTGGAGGAAATCTACCGCGCGCCCCTCACCCTCTTTTATCTGCAACAGCATTCCTACAAGGAAATCGCCGAGACCCTGGAGATTCCGATCGGGACCGTCATGTCGCGCCTCTCGCGCGGCAAAGAGCAGCTCCGCAAAGCGCTCGCCGACGGCGCCGGCCTAACGAAAAGCCGGCGGGAGGATCAAGCGCATGGATGAGCAAAAAGCGCGGCTGATTCTGCGGGCCTGCCGGCCAGGCAGCGAGGATCGGAACGATCCGGAGATTGCTGAAGCCTTGCAGGAGGTAGAGAAGAATCCGGAGCTGACCCGCTGGTTTGCCGAGGAGCAAGCCTTCGATCGCGCGATGGGCGCGCATCTCGCCGCGGTCCCGCCGCCGCTTGGGCTCAAGACCCGCATCCTCGCGCAGGGCGCCGAGGCCGCCGCACCGGCACGCCCGGCCACGCGACGCTGGGCCTTCGGGCTGGCCGCGGCGGTGGCGGCGATTTTTCTGGTCGCGCAGGTCGTTATTCTTTGGCGCACGCCGAAAGCGATCGCTGATTTGCCGGCCGAGTACGCCAGCGAAATGGCGAGCTTCATTCAATTGTCGCCCCCGCTCCAGATGGAGAGCAGCGACCTCGGTCGGATCAAGGATTGGCTGGCCAAGAAAAATGCGCCCGCCATCAAGGTGCCGGCGCGCCTCGCCGCGCTCGAACCGGTCGGCTGTCGCATCCTTTCCTTCCGCGGTCATGACGTGACCCTGATCTGTTTTTCCCGGGAAGAAAACCGGCTCGCCCATCTCTTCGTGGTCGATCGCGCCGCCCTCCCAAAGATGAAGTCGGGCGATAAACCGATCTTCGCCAACAAGCACGGCTGGATGACGGCGACCTGGGTTGAGAACGATCGGGTCTACATGATCGCGATGCAGGGCGGCCGCGCCGAGATCGAAAAATATCTGCCCAGCGCCTGACGAACCGGGAGTCGCTCTGCTGCTGTAGCGGCGCTCTGTGAGCGTCGCGGTCTGCTGCAATACAACGCTCACAGTCGCATTCTGCTCCACCACGACGTTCCCGCGACGGTCATAGACCGCCGCTACAGAATACGCGCTACTCTTCCTCGTTCACCGTGAAGGTGACGTTATCGATTTTCGCCACCGCGAGGGCGTCGAGCACATCGATTGTGCGACTGTATTTCGCCTGCGTGTCGCTGATGATCGTGACGACCGCCGGGGTCTTTGCCGCATCGGCATTCTGCTTCAAACGCATGAGCGTCCCCTTAAGCTGCGGCAGATCCTTGCTCGTCGCGGAATCGAACGGCTCGTCGTTCAGCGACACCTCGCCAGTGTCGGAAATCGTGATGATTTGCTCGTCCACGAAATCGGTCGAAGAGGAAGTCTCCGCAGTCCCGGGAAGCTGAGTATTGAGCTCGTTCTCCACTTTGACTGCGCCAGCCATGACCATGAAAAAAAGCATGATGACGAAGACGACGTCGATCATCGGCGCGATCTGGAAGCCGAGGTTGCCCTCGTTCGAATTCAGTTCCAGGCGCATGTTTTAGAATGACGAATGACGAAGCCCGAAACAATGACCAAATTCCGAATGACGAAATAGGGAATGCTGCGTTTCGTCATTCGGGGTTTCGTCATTGTTTCGGATTTCGTCATTCGGACTTCGTCATTCTCCGCCTACTCCTTGTTCACCGCCGAGAAGGAAATGTCGCTGATGCCCGCCGCGCCGCAGGCATTCATCGCCTGGGAAACGTAGAGCGCCGGGACATCGCGATCGCCGCGAATGACCGCGCGAAAAGTGGGATTGGCGCCGGCCGTGACTTTTTTCTCGCCCGTGATCCGCGCCGTTTTGAGCGGGCCGACCATCTCGGCCGCATTCTTGTAAGTGCGATCGTTTAAGACGAAGAGCGCTTTCTTTTCCGGTAATTTCCAGCGCACGTTGAGGATCGCTTCCGACCGGGTGTTGTCCTTTTTCTGCGCGTCTTTCGCGATCGGCAGCTGAATGCTTTTATCTACTTTCAGGACCTGCGCGGAGGTGATCGTCATGAAGAAAACAAGAATCGTGAGGAGCACGTCGATCATGGGCGCGACCTGGAATTCCGGTTCGCCTGCTTCGCTGCCTCCGCCTCCTCCTGCCATACTCGTTAGTCGTTAGGCCAACTGATTGGTCGGGTTCCGCTCCGGCGGGGCATCGGGCGCGAGCCAGTTGGGGGTGGCGGCGAAGAGTTCGTCGTCGCCGAGATGGACGCCGGCGAGCGTTTCGTAGGGCATCTTGCGGAAGAGGCTGTTCACGATGTCCTGGATGTGGTGGATGACGTCGGTCGCGCGATTGCGCAGGAAATAAAAGGCGCCAAAGGCCGGAATCGCGATGATCAAGCCGCTCGCGGTCGCGACCAGCACTTCGCCGATCGCGGCGGAGAGGCCGGAAGGATCGCCGATCCCGGCGGCGCCGAGTTTGGCGAAGGCTTTGATCATGCCGGTGACCGTGCCTAACAAACCGATCATTGGCGCGCAAACGCCGATGACGGAGAGATAGCTGATGTAGGTCTGCATGTGCGAATTTTCCTTGGCCATCGCTCCGAGCATGCCTTCCTCGGCCACCTCCTTGCCTTCGCCGAGCAGCCCGACGCCGGCCCGCAGAACGTTCGTTAGGGGCGAGATGTTCTCCTTGCAATAATTGTAGGCGCCGACGTAATCGCCCTGCCGGAAGAGTGTCTTGAGCGCTTCCTCCTGCTCGGGCGGCGCGGCTTTTTTGCGGCTCGTCCGCATGACCCCATCGCCGATCAGGTAAAGGGTCGCGATCGAGCAAAGCGCGATCGGGAACATGACCCAGCCGCCTTCCTGGATTTGACGCCAGAGAGTCTTGGATTGCTCGCCTGGAGCGGGCGCGGACGCGGGGGTGGGTGATTGGGAAAAGCCGGGTGTGGCAAAGAGGAGAAAAGCTCCGGCGACGGCAGCGCCGGCCAGGCGGGAGACGAGTTTCATGTTCGTTAGGCGCGACCAGAGCCGCTTCGTGTTTTTCATTTTGGTAACTTCTGCAATTCGGCTCGCGCCACTTCTGCCTGGGTGGATTTCGGATATTGAGCGGTCAGATCTTTAAGCGATCGCTTCGCGCTTTCCAAGTCTTGCAAAGCGCGGAACGCCTTCGCGCTGCCGAGGAGCGCGGGCGGCATCCAGAGCTTCTCGTTCTCGTAAAAAACCGGGACGTGGAGATAAGCGAGAACGGCCGTGTCCCATTCCCGTTGGGCGAGGAGGGCGTCGCCTTTTTTCACCCACGCTTCCGCGAGGACCGACGGCTTGGCGCTTTCCTTGATGACGGCGTCGCAGAGCGCGATCGCTTTGCCGTAATCCGCTTTGCGCACAAGGCTGCCAACGATCTGGAGCTGGGCCGCGCGCGCGGTCTCGGGATCGGTCGAATTTTTGCGAATCTCTTCGCCGAGCGCTTCGGCTTCCCTGTCGAGCTGCTTCCCAGCCAGCGCGGAGACTTTGAGGAGCGCCGCTTGCGCCCAATAATTCCCCGGCAGGTCGCGAAACGGCTCGTAATATTTTACGACCGGCTCGATGTCGGCGAGCGCCCTGGCGGCGAGGCCCTGGGAGAGGAGGGCGG
>JBBQHV010000209.1:0-4041 GCA_038324295.1 Chthoniobacterales bacterium | reverse complement strand
TGAATCGTTTCTTATGCGCCGACTCTCTTCTCTTTCCGCAATCCTGATCGGTGGCGTGATCGCCGGCACGCTCGATATCACCTACGCGATTGGGTTCTCGGCGCTGCGTGGTGTCGCCCCCATCCGCATCCTCCATTCCGTCGCGAGCGGCTTGCTCGGCGCGCCCGCATTTCAAGGTGGAGTGCCGATCGCGGCGCTCGGTCTTCTTCTCCATTTTTGCATCGCCTTGATTTGGGCGGCAATCTTCTATCTCGCGAGCAGGGCGATCCCGTTTCTCACCCGGCATCCGGTCATCTCCGGAATCCTTTACGGCATCCTCATCTACGCGGTCATGAATCTGGTCGTCCTGCCGCTCTCGGCTTTCCCGCGCAAGGTGACCTTCCCGCTCCTCGTCCTAACGACCGGACTGCTCGTGCACATGTTTTGCATTGGGCTCCCGATCGCGCTCGCCGTGCGCCGGTCCGCGGAGACGCCCTAGGCCGAGCCTTCACGCCGCCCCTCGAACCGCGGCGCCAGAGCCACCCGTTGTAGCGTGCGCTGTCTCAGCGCACCGGGCGCAGCGCGTGGCCAACCGGAAATCCGCTGAGGACAGCGGACGCTACAACGCGCCAGAGAGAGACAACGCCTCAGAGCAAACGCACCGCCGTGACCGCGATGCGGCCGCCGAAGCAAGTGTCGACGTCGGCGCCCGCGGTGCGCTCGCGCAGAGCGTATTCGCCGGCAAAGTAGAGACCGCTCTCTTCTTCGTGGCGGTAATTTAGGGGAAGCGGTTTCGGATCGAGCGGACACCAGACGATTTCCGGATCGGGCGCATCGGGCGGAAGCAGCGGCAAGTTAACGTTATAGAAAATCCCGGACTCGATCGGGCGGGCGAGAAGATCGGCGAGAAGCGGCGTGATCCAGCGCGTCGCGCGATCCCAATCGAACTCGACCGAATTTTTTCGGTAATGCGAGAAGGCGATGCCGGGCCAGCCGTGCAGAAGACCTTCACGCACCGCTGCGACGGTGCCGGAATAGTAGACATCGGCGCCCAGATTTGCTCCGTGATTGATGCCGCTAAGAATCCATCGCGCCTCCGGCACGGCGTGAAGCAGACCGAGCCGGGTGCAATCGGCGGGAGTGCCGTGAATCGCGAAACGATTCTCGCCGCGGGGCTCGATGCGAACGCCTTCCCGCCAGGTGACGGCGTGGCTGACACCGGATTGCGCGCCGGCCGGCGCGACGACGATCGGTTCGCCGACCGTGCGCGCGGCAATGACGAGCGCGGCGAGACCGGGCGCGTCGATGCCGTCGTCATTCGTCACGAGAAACTTCATCGGGGGTCGCACGCTAGCCTAACCACTGACCAGCAGCGAGCGTCGGGTCGCGCGAGCTCTAATTTTTCTTCTCGACGAAATTCTTCAACCGGGCGAGCGCCGCATCCCACTGCTGCGAGACGGCCTCAAGATAGTCCCTCGCCTCCTCCAGCGGCTCCGGATCGAGCTCGAAAACGCATTCCCGGCCGATATTTTCGCTCCGCACCAGCCCGGCGCCTTCCAGAACACGCAGATGTTTCGTGATCGCCTGCCGGGTGACGGACGAGCCAGCGGTCAGTTGTGAGATCGAGCAGGGCGCATCCGCGCAGAGTCGGGCGAGGAGCGCCAGGCGGGTCTCGTCGCCGAGCGCGGCAAAGACGGGCGCCTGCCTTCGCCGCTCCGGCGCGGCCGCGAGCGGGTTACTGCGGGGAGCTGACATGGCTTTCGATGTTCTCGAGCTGTCCCTCCCAGCCGTCGCTGTTCTTCCGGAAGGCTTCGGCGCGGCGATGAGCCGGCAGGCTGGCGAAACCGGATTCGGTTACTTTCAGCAACGTGCCGCCCTCGATTTTCTCGAGCGTAAACTCAACCAAAGTGGATGGCTCCGTCGAGTAGTCGACTCCCGGCTCGATCGCATAGGGATGCCAAGTGTAGGAGAAGAGTCGTTCCGGCTCCATCTTCTGCACGATCACTTCCATCCGGACGTGCTCGTAGCCCGGGTAGGTAATTTGGCCGCTCGTCTTTTGCCCGGGGACAAAGGGGCCTTCCAGGTTGACCCGGAACCAGGCGGCGAATTCGCGGTAATCGGTGAGCGCACGCCAGACGCGCGCGCGAGGTGCTTTCAGTTCGATGTGTTTTTCGATTCGGTCCTCATCAATATGCAAGCTCATGGTTGCACGTTAGGGGATGAGCGAAGACATGCAACTAATGAGTTGCTGATTTATTTTTCGCTTGCCTGATCACGCTCCGAATATCGATCGCCCATCCATCGGCATCGTCCGGCGGTCGGAATGACCAGCTGACCGCGGACTTGCCTCCGCCCGCGCGCAGACTGAGACGGTCGTGGTCGCGGTGAACCTCGTAGAATCCAGTCGAGCGCGGCGTGATCTCGACCAGGGCCTGGCCGTTGACGTGAAGAAACACGCTCTCATGGGTCACGACGATGGATGCACGTTTCTCCTCCCAGCCAGAGTCGCGGCGTCCGGCCGCGATCGTCCGGCGAAAGTTCAGGTCATCGGCCCGATGCGCGATTCCTTCTTTCTCAAAACGCGCGGTGAGTTCCGGTGAGAGCCTTCCAGTCTTCTGGCAGCCGGCGGCGAGGAAGATGAGGCCAAGATAAGCTACCGAGCGCACCGCTCTGACCGAAGTGATTTGCCAAGCTGCCAGGCGGATTGGGTGCACGACTATCTGTAGCACCGACGAGCCGGGCGCGATATCTCGAAGAAAGCTGCAGGGCTGGCGCGAGAACAGCTTCTTTTTCCGGCATGGGTCTCTCGGGCTCAGTTAGGCGCGGGTTGATTGGCGGCTTGGTTGCGGTCTTCCTGCTCGCGCTTCTCCCGCCCGCTACCGCGCGCTCGCGGCGGCATCGAAAACCCAATCCGATCAAGATTGTTCTCGAGCCCTTTCTCGTCGCGCATTCGGTTGTTCACGCGGTCGCTCAGCCAATCGCGACCCTGGCGATCGCGCCGGTCCGGGTCGCCTATCACAACGTGCACGATCATGAGCCCGGGGCGCTTCGGGGTGCGATCGTGCAGGAAGAGGAGTCCGCTCATTTCAGCCAGCCCTTCCGCGTGGCCTACCTCGCTCCACGCGCCGAAAAGCCCAATCAGCCGAGCGCAAGCGAAGACGACGAAGAGGATTCCGATTTCCCGCGCGCCAAAACGGAACCTGAAAATCACCGCGACGGACCAACCGTCGCGGGCAAGCGCGCCATTCTTCGCCACGGCATCGCTTACGCGCCATCGCGCGCGCCGCAAAGGGTGAAGAACGCGATCTGGGCGGTCAATGGTCTACGCCGCAAGCCGTATGTGTGGGGCGGCGGTCACGGTTCATTCTACGATCGCGGCTACGATTGTTCCGGCACGGTTTCCTTCGCCTTGCATGGCGCCAGCGCGATCGCGTTTCCGCTGCCTTCGAGTGACTTTATGCGCTACGGCGAACGCGGACGCGGACGCTGGGTCACGATTTATGCGCGGCCCGGTCATACCTTTGCCATCGTCGCCGGGCTCCGGCTCGACACGACCGATTTCCGAAACGGCGGCAACAGCGGCCCGCGCTGGCACAGCGATCTGCGCGACACCCGCGGCTATGTCGCGCGTCATCCCGCCGGGTTGTAAGAGACTCCTCTTCCGTTCCGGCGGATGCGTGGTTGCGCTGCCTTACAAATCTGACAGGTTCGCCGGATGATCAGGCATCGATTCAAATGGCTTCGTTCCCTTTTCTTCTTTCTGCCCCTCTTCGATTTCGACTTGGCGGAAGCGCAAGAAGCGGTGCGCGATCCCTTTGAGGTCGATCACCTTGTCATCACCGGCTCGAATATTCGAAGCGATTCACCGCCTTGGGTTCCGGAAACGATCTTCAGCCGGGAAAACGTGGAGCGTTCCGGGGCCGACTCGTTAGGCGATTTTTTTCGCACTCTGTCCCAGAATTCCGGCCCGACCTTCACCGAGAACCAAAACGACAGCCTCGCCGCGGGCGGTGCCGCGATCGCTCTGCGCGGCCTCTCGCCCGACGCCACCCTGGTCCTGCT
>JBBQHV010000208.1:0-4069 GCA_038324295.1 Chthoniobacterales bacterium | reverse complement strand
ACGGTTGCGATGTTTGGCATCTCTCCACCCGACGAACTACTACGCCCTCTGCGCGGTCGCGCGATCGGGCGCGCATCTGCTCTCGAGCGGATTGCGCGCGACCCATCTGGCGGGCCGCCCGTTGCAATACTTTCACGCGCAGCTCGCCCACAAATATGCGGCCCGTTACGGCCTCGATGCCGCCCGCCATTTTACCGGTTACGTGCGCGGAGTCGTGAAGCTGACCGCGACCTCGAACTCCGTCTTCGGTTTTCGCATGGACGCCTGGGACCTGGAGAAATTCGTCACGCGACTTCGGACCTCGGAGGAATTCGGCCAGGATTACGCGCCGGATATTGAGGTTCTGCGGACGGCTTTTCCGCGACTCCGCTGCGTGCAGCTGACGCGCGACGACAAGCTGCGCCAGGCGATCTCGAAAGCGCGCGCGATGCAGACCGACCGCTGGGTGGTGGCGCCGGGGAAGGGCGGCGCCGGGGAGGAAAAGTTCGATCCGAGCTTGATCCGGCATTGCCTGGAATCCTCCCGCAAAGAGGAGCGAACCTGGGCGGAGTTTTTCGAGCACAACGGAATCGAGCCGCTCGCCATCACCTACGAGGATCTCTGTTCCGACTACGCGGCGGCGGTTGGCCGGGTCCTCGATTTTCTCCACATCCGACCCCCGCGCCAATTCACGCTCGGTCCGCCGACCACGGTGCGTCAGGCGGACGCGACGACGGAGGAATGGGTTGCGCGGTTTTCGGAACTGGAGAATCGCCGCACCTGACTCACGCCCGGCGAGCTCGCGCCCTCCAGGTTTCCGGCGCCAGTGCAATGGAGCAGTCGAAGCGAGACCAAACCAAAAAGCAGTGCTCCTCAAGGCGGTGCTGTAGGGTGCGCTGTCCTCAGCGCATCGTTTGGCGGGTGGATCGCCCCTTATCGTCCGCTGAGACAGCGGACACTACAGCGCTCGGCGCAAGGTTCGCACGCGTGTTCCGTTTCGTCGGTTACACTAATCGCTTAGTTCGACGTTCCAGTAAGCGAGATCGACGAAGTGCCGCCAGCTCTCGTGCTGCTGGCTGCTGAATGTGACGTGGACAAACGGCCGCCATTTCGGCCGCTTCGGTTTCCGGATCAACGCCATCTGGGCCTGATGCGGGAGCCGGTTTCCTTTGCGCGTGTTACACGGAATGCAGGAGCAAACGACGTTTTCCCAAGTCGTTAGGCCGCCTTTGTCGCGCGGGAGGACGTGATCAAGATTGAGGTCGCTCCGCTCGAAAACCTTGCCGCAATACTGGCAGGTGTTGTTGTCCCGCTCGAAGACGTTGTGCCGGGTAAATTTCACTTCCTTCTTCGGGAGCCGGTCGAAGAGGAGGAGCACGATGACGCGCGGGACACGGATTTTCCAGGAGATGGTTGTGACCATCTCGTGCTCGGCCTCCGGCGCGCTGATGGAAAAATCGAGCCAGCTCGCGAAATCGTGGGTCGCGAAATTATTTTGCAGATCGGAGGAGACGACCTGGGCGTGCCCTTGGTAGAGGAGGGTAAAGGCGCGACGCGCCGAGCAGATATTAACCGCCTGCCAGAGGCGATTGAGCACCAGCACCTGACTGTTAAGTAACGTGTGCAGAGGATTTAGTCGCTGTTTTCCCTCAGGTCGGCGGACCCTATCACCGGGGAATTTTTTTGTCAACGCCGCTTAGCCTAACGAGCCGGCAGCCTACCACCAGCCGCCGCTGTGGGCATTTGGAGCCGGGGTGGCGGCGCCCGGCACGTCGGCGGCACCTTCCGCGGCTGGGTCGTGGCGGCCGGTCAGGTTGTCATCATCCGCCGCGCAGCCGGTGAGCAGGAAGACGCCTGCCGCGACGAGACAGGCGCAGAAAAGAAGTCGATTCATCGCCGGCATCGAATCAAGGCAACCGTTCTTCGGCCGCAAGTCCAGCAGATTTGTTTTTCCTGCCGATGCCTGGTTTGCAGACTCGACTTCCGCGCTTTCGCCGGGTTTTCTGAGATGACAATGCGAAAGATCAACACCAATAAGCTCGAGGAACTGACCTGGGCTTCGCCGAAGGGAAAATTCAAGGGCGCAGGCAAACAGGTTTCGGAGGCGCTCGGCTGGGATCCGAACGCCGCCGCGGCACGGGATCGGCATCCCTTTGTCGTCGAAATTCTGCGCATCGCGGCCGGCCAAACTCCTTACGCGTTTCATTCGCATTCGGCGCAGTGGGAATTTTATCACGTCATCGCCGGGAGCGGTCTCGTCCGGCATGACAACGGGGAGGCGCCAATCGAGGCGGGTGACGCCTTCCTCTTCGGGCCCGGCGAAGCGCATCAGCTCATCAACAACGGCTCGGACGACCTCGTCCTTTACGTGATTGCCGACAACCCGGTCGGCGAATCCTCCTATTTCCCCAAGAGCCAGAAGTGGATCGTGCGTTCGCCGGAGCGGCGCATCATCCGTTCCGAGGACCTCGATTACTACGACGGCGAAGAGTGAACCTTCGGCCCGCGCAATCACCCGACGAAGCGCGATCTTCTTGCGAAGATGAATAGTTCCGCGGGGGCGCTCGTAGCCGAGCAATTCGACGACATCGAGCAACAGCGCGAGACCGCGAAGCTCGGATGTGGGTTTTCCTCGCGACCGAGGTGCTCTTTTTCGGCGGCCTTTTCCTCAGCTACACCGTCTATCGCTACCTCAACCCCGAGACCTTCGCCGCCGCCAGCCGCCATACCGAGGTGATCCTCGGGGGCGCCAATACCGCTGTCCTCTTATTCAGCAGCACGCTCATGGCCCTCGCGGTCCGCGCGTCGAAGCTCGGCTTGCGGCGGGAACTCGTGCGGCTTCTGCTCGCGACCGCGTTTTTCGGGATGCTCTTCATGGGAATCAAGGCTTTCGAATATTACAAGGACATCACCAATCATCTCGTGCCGGGAGTAAATTTCCAATGGCACGAACCGAATCAGGGCGCGGCGGAACTCTTCTGGTGGCTCTACTGGGCGATGACGGGGTTGCACGCGATCCACGTCACGGTTGGCGTTTGCCTCCTGCTCGTGCTGGCGGCGCTGGCCCGGCGCGGGCGGTTCGATAATGGCAATTACATGGCGGTGGATATCGCCGGGCTTTACTGGCATTTCGTCGATATCGTCTGGGTCTTTCTTTTCCCGCTCCTCTACCTCGCAGGGCACCGCTGATGGAAACCGTCCATTCACCCAGGCTTTACTGGAAGAATTGCGCTGCGCTGATGGCGCTGCTCGCGCTCACCTGGTGCCTTGGATATGTGAATTTTGGCGTCTTCAATCTCGTCATCGCCCTCTTCATCTCCTTCACGAAGGCAATTTTGATCGTGCTCTTTTTCATGCACATCAAAGGAAGCAGCCGCATCCTCCATCTCGCCGCGATCACAGGGCTGCTTTGGCTTTTCCTCATGTTCGCCCTCACCCTCGGCGACTACTTGAGTCGCGGTTGGGTCGCCATGCCGAAGTAGATCGCTTTCGAGCCATCGGGAAAGGCGCGGCGAAAGCAGACAAATTCGCCGGAAAAAAACGGGTTGATCCCGCGATTGCGAGATCAACCCGTCGTTAGATTCTCTTGCCCTACAACCTTACGGCCGGCGAAAGACACCGCCGGTCGACGGATCGCGCACCAGCGCGCCGCGCGGAACGCCCCGCACGTCGATCACGTTATGCTCGCCGTAGGGACTGTAGACGTAGCCAGGCGTCCCAGTCCGCTGGGCATAAGGATAACCGCCGGGAGGCGCATGATAATTCCTCTCTTGATCGGCCTCGATCGCCGCGCCGACGAGCGCTCCCGCGAGCAGACCCGCGCCCGCGCCAATCGCTGCGCCCCGTCCACCTGCCGCGCCCGCTCCGATGAGAGCGCCGCTCGCCGCACCGATACCGGCGCCCTGGCCGACTGGTGTCTCGCACGAACTGAGGGCCAATGTGGTGAGTGTGGCGGCACTGGTGGCCGCGATCAGGAAATGCTTCTTCATAATGTAATTAAATCGAACCATGCAGATGAGACGGATGCTCCGGAGTGCTATTCACCCGAGGAGCAAGCGCCGGCCGACATGCAAAAACTTCGACCACCTGC